>CALMMX010000284.1 GCA_937868545.1 uncultured Bacteroidota bacterium | reverse complement strand
AATGGAAACGAAAAAGTTTTTGCTAAAGTTAATGATGAAAAATTAGTAAGTTCAGATATAAGTAATATAATTCCAAAAGGTATTCAAAAACAAGACAGTGTATTTTTAATTAACAAATACATTGAAAATTGGACAAGTGATGAAATATTTTATCAAGAAGCTATTAAATATTTGAATTCAGAAGATATTAATTTTGATAAAGAAGTTGAAAATTATAAAAAGGAATTAGTAACTCATAAGTTTCAAACGATGCTTATTGAGGAAAAATTAGATACAAACTTCACTCAAAATGAAATAGAAGAGTATTATAATAAAAATTCACAAAACTTTTTACTTAAAAATAATATTGTAAAAGTTTTATACGTTAAAACCCCAAATACAACTCCAAATTTAGATAAATTAAAAAAACTTTGTAATTCATCAAATCCTAAAGACGCGGAACAACTGAATTCATTATGTATTCAATATGCTAACAATTATTATACAAACAATAATACATGGTTAATGTATGAAGATTTAAAAAAAGAAATCCCACAGTTAAAAGATATTCCTGACTACAATATTCAAAATGGAAAGATTTTTGAGTTTAATGATAACAATAGTTATTATTTCTTGAAAATTATTGAAATAAAAACAAAAAACACATTATCACCTCTTAATTTTGAAAAAAAGAACATTAAAGCAATGTTATTAAACGAGCGAAAGCAAAAGCTTATACAAAGTATTAAGAAAGATTTTTTTGAAAAAGCTAAAGAAAATAAACAGATAGAAATTTATAAATAAGAACATGGACTATAAATTAATAACCATATTATTAAGCATTACATTTTTTGCTAAAGCTCAAGCCCAACCTCAAGTTTTAGATAAGGTAATTGCTATAGTTGGTAAAAACCCATTATTGTTATCGGAAGTTGAAACATCTTTAATTCAACAAAAAGAAAAAGTTGAAATTGATCAAAAAATTAGATGTAAAACATTTGAAGATCTTTTATTTCAAAAATTGCTTTTATCTCAGGCAGACAGAGATAGTATAACAGTTTCTGATGCAGAAGTAAATGCTGAATTAGGAAGAAGGATTAACTATTACGTTGGAATGTTGGGGAGTGAAGAGAAATTTGAACAATTTTATGGAAAACGAATTAGCGTTTTTAAAGATGAGTTACAAGATGATGTGAAAAATCAATTAATGGCTCAAAAAATGCAACAAAAAATTACTGGTGATATTAAATTAACACCAAGTGAGGTAAGAATGTATTATAACACAATTCCTTATGATAGCTTGCCAATTATTAACTCAGAGTTGGAAATAGGTCATATTGTAGTTAAACCTCCAGTTAATGATGAAACAAAAAAAGAAACTAGAGATTTATTAGAAACTTATCGCCAACGTGTAATTAATGGTGAAAGTATGAGTGTTTTATGTGCACTTTATAGTGAAGACCCAGGTTCTGCTAAAAATGGTGGAAGATACGAATCTGTGATGCGTGGGCAGTTTGTACCTGAATTTGAAGCAGTTGCTTTTAAACTAAAGGCAGGTGAAATTTCTGAAATTTTTGAAACTACTTATGGTTATCATTTTATTCAATTAGTTGCACGCAAAGGAGAATCGGTTGATGTTAGGCATTTACTAATGGCTCCAAAAATTTCGCAATTAGATATTTTAAAATCAAAACATTTACTTGATAGTGTGCAAAAATTGATTTCAGAAAATAAAATGTCATTTAATGAGGCTGCTCTAAAATTTAGTAATGATTTAGAAACTAAACAAAACGGAGGATTAATAGTTAATCCAGCAACAAATTCCACAAAATGGGAAATTGAAGAATTAGGACAAACTGATCAAAGTTTAGTTTTTATGCTTGATAAAATGCAATTAGGAGAAGTTACTCCTGTAATACAATATGTTGGTCAAGATGCTAAACAAGCATGGAGGATTGTGTATTTAAAATCGAGAACTGAGCCCCACAAAGCCAATATGAAAGATGATTATACCAAATTATTAAATATGGCGACCTTTGATAGACAAAAAAAATTGATTACAAATTGGATATCGAAAAAATCTAAAACTACTTACATTAAAATTAATAGTGAATTCAATGGTTGTAAGTTAGAATACGATTGGACAATTACACCTTAATTAATTTGTAAGGTTATTAATCAATAACTAATTTTATTTCTTTAACATCAAAGTTTAAAATTTCACCATTATTTTTTTTAATTTCTAATCTTCCATTTTTATTAACTCCAATAATTTCACCTTTAAAAGTATTTCCATCAGTGGTTGAAAATTCATTTATTTCATTTAACCCAAATAATAGGGTTAAATAACTATTTGAGATTTGATCAAATTTATTTTCATTAAGCATTAAATACCATTTTTCGAGCTTAGAACAAAATAAATTTAAAACATTATGGAGTTCAAACTCTTTATTTGTTTCATTGAAAATGGATGTGGCTGAGTTTAATAATTCATCAAATTTATTCTGATTAACGTTTAACCCAACACCTATAATTGAATGTTGAATAGAGCTTCCATTTAAATTATTCTCAATTAAAATACCAGCAATTTTTTTTTGATTAACTAATATGTCATTAGGCCATTTTATTTTAATGTCAAATTGACTATTGTTTAAAATTTCAGTCAATACGTCATAACACGCTAAGGCAGTAATTTTACTTAAATAAAACGAGTTATTTATAGAAAAATTACGTGGTTTTAATATGACAGAGAATGTGAGGTTTTTGCCTATTTCAGTGAGCCATACGGCACCTCGTTGCCCTTTTCCTTTAGTTTGATTGTTAGTATAAATCACTGTTCCTTCAATGGTGTTAACATTCCTTAACAAGTTAATGGCATAGGTATTGGTGCTATCTACCTCAGGTAAAAAAAGCATATTCTTTCCTATAAACAAGGTGTTCATTTGTGTAAAAAGGTTAAATTTGTTGATTATACTGAAAACAAATATATAAAAGAGATTAGCGTTAGCAATAAAAATATTATGGCAAAAATTCCTGTAAAAAAAGCAGCTCCAAAAAAAGCAACAACTAAAAAGGCAGCAGCTAAAAAAAGTCCTGCAAAAAAAAGTGCAACTAAAAAAATTGCAGTAAAAAAAATTCCATTAACTGAAAAACAATTAGAACAAAAAGAAGCTAATCGAATTGCAAATACAGAGCAAAAAAAGAAAACTGCTAGTACAGCAAAACGTCCTAAGAAAAATGCTACTAAAGCACAAACCGATAATTTACTTGATGCCATTATTGAAGGCATGAAGAATAAAAAAGCTAAAAATATTACAGTTATTGATATCTCTAAATTAGAACATAGAGTAGCTGATTATTTTGTTATTTGTGATGCCGATAGTAATACGCACGTTAATGCTATAGCTAATGAACTAGAGGAAACGGTTATTAAAGCAACCAAAGAAAAACCATACCATACAGAGGGTCAACAAAATGCAGAATGGATTTTAATTGATTATGTAAACATTGTTGCGCATGTATTTTTAAGAGAAACTCGAGAGTACTACAATATTGAAGGACTTTGGGCTGATGGAGAAATAACAAACATTAATGATTAAAAATTAAATACTTTTAAAATTTATAAAATTACTTTTTCAGTTTTTTTGAAAAAAAACAAAAAAAATTATGAGTGATAATACTACAAATTCTGATAACGAAACAAATTCAAACCCTTCCACAAATCCTATAAATCCTAATTCTGAGGATGAAAGAAAGAAGCAATTTGAAAAAATGAAAGAACGTTTTGGAAAAAAATCTCCAAGCCCTTTTGGTGGCGGAGATTCAAATAATGGAGGCAATAGTTTTTATTGGATTTATGGTTTAGTAATTGTTGCATTACTTGGCTTTGTTTTCATGAATCAAGATTTTGAAGGAAGAGTTTTCCCTATTGAACAAAGTGAATTTGAGCAAAACATGCTTGCAAAAGGCGATGTTCGTAAAATTGTAATAGTAAATGATAAAATTGCTGAGGTAACTATTAGTACTGATAGTTTAAAATTAGATAGATATAAAACCCTTGATAAAACCAATAAATTAGTTCCAATTTTTCCTAATCCAGCAACTGCAAAAGGTCCACATTTTAGAATTTCTATTGCTGATAAAAAAGATTTTATTGAACAAGTTCGAAACGTTCAAGTAATATCAAATATCCCTCAATATTTAAGAGTAACACCTTCTGGCGAAGAAAGAAAAGATTGGACAGAATACATTGGTTGGATGTTCCCAATTTTAATTATGGTTGTGTTATGGATTGTTATGATGCGTCGTATGGGTGGTGGCTCAGGTGGTGGAGCTGGACAAATCTTTAACATTGGTAAATCTAAAGCTGTTTTATTCGATAAAAATTCTAATACTAATATCACTTTCAATGATGTTGCTGGTTTAGACGGTGCAAAAGTTGAGGTTATGGAAATAGTTGATTTCCTTAAGAATCCAAAAAAATATACTGATTTAGGTGCAAAAATTCCAAAAGGTGCATTGTTAGTTGGACCTCCAGGTACTGGTAAAACTTTATTAGCAAAGGCTGTAGCTGGTGAAGCAAAAGTTCCGTTCTTTTCGTTGTCAGGTTCTGATTTCGTAGAAATGTTTGTTGGAGTAGGTGCATCTCGTGTGCGTGATTTATTTAAACAAGCCAAAGAAAAAGCGCCTTGTATTATATTTATTGATGAAATTGATGCAATTGGTAGAGCTCGTGGAAAAAATGCAGCCGCTGGAGGAAATGATGAACGTGAAAACACATTAAATCAGTTGTTAACTGAAATGGATGGGTTTGGAACTAATAGTGGTGTTATTATTTTAGCTGCTACCAATCGTGCAGATATTTTAGATAGAGCGTTAATGCGTGCTGGTCGTTTTGATAGACAAATTTATGTTGATATGCCAGATGTTTTAGAACGTCAGGAAATATTTAAAGTGCATTTAAAGAAAATTAAAATCGATTCTAGTGTTGATATTGATTTCTTAGCAAAACAAACTCCTGGATTTAGCGGAGCAGATATTGCAAATATTTGTAACGAAGCGGCTTTAATTGCAGCAAGAGCAAATAAAAAGCAAGTTACTAAACAGGATTTCTTAGATGCAGTTGATAGAATTATTGCTGGTTTAGAAAAGAAAAATAAAATTATTACAACTGAAGAAAAACGTGTTATTGCTTTCCATGAGGCTGGACATGCAACAGTGAGTTGGATGTGCGAACATGCATCCCCATTAATTAAAGTTACAATTGTACCACGTGGCCGTTCATTAGGAGCTGCTTGGTATTTACCTGAAGAAAGACAAATAACAACTACCGAGCAAATTGTAGATGAAATGTGCGCTACTTTAGGAGGTAGAGCAGCTGAAGAGGTAATATTTGGTAAAATTTCGACTGGCGCTTTAAGTGATTTAGAGAAAATTACTCGTCAAGCTTATGCATGTATTGTTTATTACGGTTTAAATGATAAAATAGGTAATGTAAGTTATTACGATAGCACAGGACAAAGCGAATATAGCTTTAATAAACCTTACAGTGAATCAACAGCTAAAACAATTGATGAAGAGGTTAAGAAAATGATTGATGTTGCTTATGCTAGAACAAAAGCGATTTTAGTTGCAAACAAAGAAAAACTTACTCAACTTGCCGAAAAATTATTAGAAAAAGAAGTAATTTTTAAAGAAGATTTAGAGGCTATTTTTGGTAAACGACCTTTTGATAAAGATCAAACAATTACAGAGGAAGTTGTCGCTAAAGATTTAACAGATAATTCTGATATAATTTAAGGTATTTTTTTTAAATTTACTTTAAAATATTTATAGTAAATATTATGAAAAACCTATTGTTTTTAGTTTCATTTGGATTATTAATTAATTCTTGTAAAAAGAAAGATACTGTTGTTGAGCCCGAAGTTATTGAACCAACCGTTCCAGGTAAAATTTATCCTGATTCTGTTTGGGCACCAACTGGTTCTGGACCAAGATTAATTTTTAAATTTAAATTTGATTCAACTCAAACTAGATTAAATGCCTTAGGAAATCCTTTAACAACTTTGCCTTCCGGCCATGGTGGTTTATCTCCAGTATTTAATAAAATGGCAGCTCATTATTTAGAATTAGCTCCATCTGATTTTACAGCATTAGGCGGTGGTAATATTTTGTATCATGCACCAGAAACAACAAAAGGTGGCTCAACTGCTATTGATTTTGGACAATCAACTGTTGTAAGAGAAGGCGTTATTTTCTATTCTAAAGCAATTAATGAAATAACTCCTGGAACTTTTAAATGGTTACGTTTATCACTTTCTTATCAAAATTATGATATTCCATATCTTTCAAATACTTTATCTGGAACACAACATGGAACTATTGCTTCTTTTTTAGGTTATAAAACATATGTTGAGAAATATAAAATTAAAACTCAAGATTATATTCCGTCTTCAAGTGTTGGAGGGCCAACTGTAAATCATAATCAAGGATACTGGGGCTTTGAAACATATTATATTTTAGGATATCCATACAATTCTGGTCATTATATGTTAGATGGTCAAGCACCTTCTGGAGGAACTACAGTAGTAAATCCTAATTTTGCTAATTCTCCCATACCTGCAGGAAGTTGTGTGGTTACAGCTCGTTTTTCAAATTCAACTGGTACAATTGATAAACCATTAACAATAACTGGCTCAGAAACTACTGATATTATTGTTACAGTTTCATTATCTACTAATAAAAGTTTTGAATGGTTAGAAGTTGGAACTTCAGATGGTTATTATAAACCTGAAGCAGGAGAAGTACCTGTAGATATGGGAATTAGAGGAATGGTACCTAAAGTTCAATATTAATAAAAAATAGAATAAATGAACATAAAAAACATCTTCGCATCTGGAGTAATTACATTATTTTTATTTGGAACACAATTAAAAGCCCAAACCGTTTATATAACTGAAAATGGAAAAAAATACCATGCGAAAAATTGTAATTTAGCAAAAACTGGTAAAAAAGGAATTGAATTAGCAGATGCTAAAAAAAAGGGATTAGAACCTTGCAAAACTTTTATTAGTAG
>CALMMX010000283.1 GCA_937868545.1 uncultured Bacteroidota bacterium | reverse complement strand
GATGAATTTCGTCAGAAAAAATTACGTTAATATAAGCTGTTGCAATATTAAGGGCTAAATCATTTTTTTGTTGTAATAAGGTTTCAGTACTAGATAAATATTGAAATTGGTTAGCTTTAATATTATTGTATTGGGTTAATCCAGACCATAATACTACATTACTCGATAAGTAAAAGTTTTGAGATAATACTTGAGAATTAGCAAAGGTATTTGTGTACCTATCAATAGTTCTACCAAAATTATAAGTGTGCTGAGCACCTCCATTAATTGTTGGTAAAATAGCAGCTTTGCTTTGCAAAGAATTGTTTTTAGTAATTTGGGTATTTAATTCGGCTTGCT
Organism: uncultured Bacteroidota bacterium; assembly: GCA_937868545.1. Classification (GTDB taxonomy): domain Bacteria; phylum Bacteroidota; class Bacteroidia; order B-17B0; family Aurantibacillaceae; genus UBA4416. The sequence continues at coordinate 5,821 of CALMMX010000283.1, read as the reverse complement.
TAAGCGAAATGTTGTTTTTTTGACCAAAATCAATGCATTGCTGTAAATTCCATTGATTTGTTTGAGCAAAGGAATAGATAGAAAGTCCTAAAAATATGCTTAGATATTTTAACATAATTAAAAGTATAAGTTATGAAACAAAATTAACCAAAAATATGGGTTTTATCATGCTTTTACACAAACGGAAAAATGGCTTGTTTTTGTTTGGTTTTTCGGGTTTAGAAAGGGGGTTTGGACTTAATTATTAAGTAATTCCTAAAATTTTAAGATAAAATGCTCTTTTTCGATTTGTTCTGTTCTAAAGAATACGATTCCAAAATGGAAAAAATCTAAACTTAATTTTACTTCAGAATTTGATTTTATTTCATGCCAAGCTTTTTGCATTCCTTCACTCCAATTAATATCATCAAAAATAAATATTGAATTGGTACTTTTCTTTACTAATGCTTGCTCAAAATAGGCAAGTGTAGCCTCATAGGAATGGTTTCCATCTACATATAATAAATCAATGTTTTCAATCTTATTAAGTAGTTTTGGGAATTCATCATTAAAATTCCCTTTAATTTGAGTGATGTTAGTTAATTTATTTTTTTCAAATTGTTGTTTCGAAAATTTGAAAATTTCAGGACAGCCTTCTAAAGTATATATTTTTGATTGCTTATTTGGTAAGCTCAAATACATGGTTGTTAAGCCAATTGATGTGCCCAGTTCTATTATGGTTTTGGGCGAAAATTTATTTACTAATCGGTATAAAAATTCTGCTTGTTTTTTTTGAGCAATGCCGTATTTAGCAATATCTTTTACTTTTCGTGTATTTGATTTTATTTTTTTTGATCCAACACCAAAATCGGTAATTTCTAATTCAGTTTCATTTTTTAATAAAGCTTGTCTTACCTCATTTAATAAAGAAAAATCGTCGTATGGGTATTTGTTTTTTATTAACTCCATGTAAAAATTATATACAAATGGAGAGTGTACATCATGTTCTGTAAATGAAGTGATTTTGTAATTAATGTAATTGAGAAGTAGTTTCAAATTCATTTTACTCGAGTATATTGCAATTACAAACCACGTTTTTTTCTAATGGTTTGGTTTTATAATCGGGTAAAGATACCTCTTTCATGAAAAATATGGTAAGTTCTGATATTTTATTATTTGGATTTTCCGCATTCCATTTTTTTAGTAAATATTTACAATAGTATGGACGCATGTAATTATTGTTATTAAAAGCATAGTTTTCAGTGTATTTTCTCCATCTATCGCTTTCAAATTCTTTTATCATACTTTGTGGCTTTGTAAAAGTAAAATCAGCACCATTATGTTTTATGTCGATTTGTTTTTTATTATCTGTGTAACCACTATATAAGTAAAATCCATCATCTTTAAGTATAAATGGCGAAAACATGCCCCATGTTTGTTCTAAGCGAAGTATACTTCCAAATTTAATTACATCTAAATTTAAAGTATATGGAAAGGATTTTACAGTGCTTAAATTAAGCATTAAGCAATATGAAAAAATGCTTAATAAAAACATATTCTTAATTGCCGAAAATACATCTAAAATTATTGAAGGTTGCGGTTCAATCGGTGCTATTGGTAAAATTTGTTTGGGTTTTATAAATTTGGATTCAATCCAATCCATTGCAAAATCTGGGAACAAACCCAAAAGTGTAACTAGGCCAATAATAAAGAATAATCCTACATATAATGAAACTGAAATACCAAAGTGTAATAAGATAATTGTTATTACTCCGAAAAATTTAATTTTTTTTGGGAGAAACGGAATAAATATTAATAGAGGTGAAATGAGTTCAATGTAGAATACCAAAAATGTTAGAATTTTTAATAGAGTAGGGAACTGATGTATAAATGTTCCAAAAGGTAATCGAATTTGGTCGAGGCATAAAGCATAGTAAATGGCAGTACCTTCTGTTCTCCACTCGCTTGATGTTTTTAAAAGGGCTGAGAAAAAATAAACCGAACATACTAATGCTATAAATCCGATTGTTGCAATTGAAAAATATTTATTGGGATAGGAACTGTTTTTCTTTATTGAATACCTTTCTCCCCAAGGTAAAAATATTCCCCAGAGTAATGTAATTCTTAGTAAATCATCTCCTCCTTGTAAAATAAAAGGATTTCTGTTTTGCAGTGATACTAATAAAAGCCAGCAAATAAACGTAAATAACCTTGTTCTATAGCCAATTAATAATAAAACAACACATATTACATTTATTATAAATAATGTAATCTGCCACCATAAATCACCACTTAATGCATGAAATGAAAAGTAATAGTCATTCCAATTATAGAGTTTTAAAATGGATAATGGTAAAACTCCTTCATCTGTATAAAAGGCTTTTATTGATAAAGACCGAACAAATAAATCAATTAATAGAATTATTGAAATTCCAATTCTCATACAACCTAATGCCCTTAAATCTACACTAAAAGAGTCTTTAAACTTTTGTATGATATTTTTGAAATACACTATTAATCCTTAGTTTTATTTTACGTGAATGTAAAAAAAAAGCATCCGTTTATAAAACGAATGCTTTAAAATTGTATTATGATTTAAATCAGAAACAAGAAATTTGACCACTTGCAGTAACTACTGGAAATGATCCAGGTGTTTGTGTGCAAGCAATACTAGAAAAGCTAGCAGTAAATCCAGCTCCTGAAGCAGTAACTACTACAGTTCCTGAATTTGAATACCATACACTTCCCGTAGGTTGACTAGGAGGATTAGTAATAGTAATAAAGCATTTGTTTGCTCCACTAGTTAATAGCGATGCTGAATTAACTAAGTTATAAGTTCCTACGGTAGGAGTAGTAGAAAAGCAAATTGCAGCAGTTGTTCCTGTGCTACTGTTAGACATTTGGATGCATGAACCAGAACAAGTAGAACCATTCCAAGAACCAACTTGTCCAATTCCTGAAATACTTGAATTTGCCATTGCAACAGAGGTTGTTGAAATAGTACCTGTAGTAGTTACATTTGTAATGTTAGGATTAGCGCCTGTTCCTGATGGAGAATCAGTTTTATAAGTAGGAGTAATTGCTGTATCATCATTTTTCTTTTTACAAGAAATAAAAACAATACTTCCGATAATTAAAACGGACAAAGCTGATAAAATAATTTTTTTCATCTTTAGTTTCTTTAGTTATTCAAATTTAATGGTTTTTAATTTAATTTCCAAACAGTTACACTCAATTTAAGTACCTACTCAGTAATTAATAGAAGCTTTTTCCATTTTTTACCATGTATTTTAGTAAAACGCAACTTCTGTATCTATCTTCCTCATACAAGTTGTATAAATCATTTAATGTTTTTTGTACATTGCTTAAACCAATTTCATCTGCCCATTTTAATAAACCTTTAGGGTAATTAACGCCTTTTGTCATTGCCAAATCAACATCTTCTGCAGTAGCAATACCTAAATAAGTGGTGTCGCAAGCCTCATTTATTAGCATACACAAAATTCTATTTAAAATATAATGCCCTAACGTTTCATCTTTATTTGGCTGTGGTTGTTCAACTCCTTCTTTATAATTATAAAATCCTTTCCCCGTTTTTTTTCCTAAAAAGTTGGCTTCTAATAGTCTTTTTTGAGATAATGAAGGTTTAAATCGAGGATCATAGTAAAATTGTGTCCATACGGTTTCTGTTACAACATAGTTTACATCATGACCTATTAAATCCATAAGTTCAAAAGGTCCCATTTTAAATCCACCAAATTCTTTCATTGCCCAATCTATTGTTGGTATATCCGCAATTTGTTCTTCATAAATGCGCAATGCTTCGCTATAAAACGGACGAGCAACTCGGTTCACAATAAAACCAGGAGTATCTTTAGCCATTACGGTAGTTTTTCCCCAAGAATCTATTAAGCTTTTGCAATTATTTGCAATTTCTATATCAGTAGCAATACCTGGTATTATTTCAACTAAGGGCATGAGCGTTGCTGGATTAAAGAAATGTATGCCAATAACTCTTTCTGGAATTGCACATGCAGCAGCAATTGATGTGATTGATAGTGAAGAAGTATTTGAAGCAAGTACACATTTTTGAGATACAATTGCTTCTAAATCTTTAAATACCGTTTTTTTAATTGCTAAATTTTCAATAATTGCTTCAATTATTAAATCGCAGTCTTTTAAACTTGAAATTGAATTATTAAATTCAATATTATTAAGTATTTCTTGTGATTTATCTGAACTAATTTTTTGTTTTTCAACTAATTTTTGAAGGCTACTTACTAAATTTTTCTTAGCTTTTTCTATTGCTTCAGAATTTGTATCAAATACAATTGTTTTGTAGTTATTTGTAGCTGCTACTTGAGCAATACCACTGCCCATAGCTCCAGAACCTACAACGCCAATTACGCTTTTATTAGAGAACATATTATTTTTGAATTATTATTTTTTTTGTTTCGTTCAATTTTTTTCCTTTCAGAGTCACATAATAGCAACCACTGCTTAAACTCGTTACATTAATTGTTTGATTAAAAATGGGTGCGTTTGAAGTAATTGAATTTTCTTGAACTATTTTACCAAACATATCTGTAATGGTATATTCAATTTTTTCATTCTGTTGGTTTGCAATATATAATGTAATCTGAGATGAACTTGGATTAGGATAAACACTAAAATTTGAATTCGAAGTAGCGTGTTCATTTACTCCAACTATTGAGTTTTTGTATGTTGCATCTCCTTCTAAAATAAATATTCCGTTTTGCATATCGCAGGCAATAATAATTTTACTTGGTAAATAAGGATAAGCACCCCAATTTCCTCTGTAAGCATTTGTAGTAAAATTATCATTTACACCATGTTGAGGATGAGTATCAAAAAAACCGTAAACAACTGATGTTGATGGTGTAGATATATCATACAAATAAACACCATCTTGATAGGTGCTTAACCAACACCATTTATTACCAACTATATATGGATTATGAGCTGTAGCTCCAAAGTGAGAACGAATTGTATCAACTAAATTAATACTTGTAATATTAGATACATCAATAACTTTTGCAGGCAATCCAGATGGCACTTCGTCGGCAAATACCATGGTTTTTCTATCATTTGTTATCCAAGAGCTGTGGTTGTATCCAGAGTATGGATATCCACTAAAAGATGATATTAACGAGAATGTATTTGTTGAATTTAGTTTCACAATTTGTAAACCTTGACCACCACATGATGCATATATAGTGTCATTTAATACAAACATATCATGTACATAACCAATGCTAGGAATATCTTGAGCTAATTTTCTAACTAAAACTGGCACTGATGGAGTTGCTAAACTAAATACCCACATACTCTCTGTTGCTGCTCCATGGCGAGTTACACCACCACAATATAATTTATCCTTATCAACAAAAACTGTATGAGCTCTTTCAAAATAAGTTGTGTCGTTATATACAACATGCACCGAATCTGGTAAATATTGTAAATCCACAATTTGAAAACTACTTGGTGAATCATCACTCACTATATAACAATAATTTTGATATGTTTTTAATTCGCGCCAAGTGCAACCGTTTCTTATGGCTTTAACTGAATCACAAATTATTGGACTTGAGGGATTTGTAACATCAATAAAATAAGTTTTACTGCTTGTCCCTACTAGCGCGTATTCTTTGTTTTTTGAGGGTTGATGCCATCCCCAGCATCCAGAGTATTTTCTTCCATCTGAGCCTGTAGCATCTTTTTCAGGATCTATATGTGACAATAAATTCACATTTAAACTTGGATACGTTTGAGATTTGATGGTTAAACTTAAACAGAATAATAGAATATTAAGTGTAATTAT
>CALMMX010000282.1 GCA_937868545.1 uncultured Bacteroidota bacterium | reverse complement strand
AACTGCGTAATGAAATAGAAACAAATCAGCTGAGTTCTACTAGCGATAAGGTTTCGGCAAATAAATTAAATGCGTTAAGTAATTATTTCTTTTTTAGCCCTATTAAAGGAACAGTAATAAATTCGTATAATTTGAGCGAGGAGCATTTTGGTACTGATATAGTGGCTGCAGAAAATGAATTTATTAAAGCAACACTCGATGGAACCATTGTGTTCTCAGGCTTTACATCAACAGATGGCTACGTTATACAAATACAACATGGTAATGATTTAATAAGTATTTACAAGCATTGTTCTTCTTTAACAAAAAAAACGGGTGATTATGTTAAAGCTGGCGAACCCATTGCTATTGTTGGAAATACAGGGGAAAGCAGTAGTGGAACCCATTTGCATTTCGAAATTTGGTACAATGGTTTTTCTATAAACCCTCAAAATTATGTTGTTTTTTAAGCAACATTAATCCATTTACCGCCTCAAAGTAACGCTTACCGACTGTAATCTAACAACCGCCTAATTGCTATTGCCCAGCAAGTATAACAGCTGTATGTTTGACAAAAAATTACATAAAATGGAAAATTATAATACAACAACAGAACAAGAAATTAATTGGAGTAAAATTGAAAAATCACACAGAAGAGGAAAAATTATTGGAGGTATTTTTGTAGTAACCGCTGGTGTTTTATATTTGTTAAAAGAACTCGGTTCAACAATCCCTGATTGGATTTTTACATGGCAAATGTTTTTAATAGCCTTAGGTGTATTTATTGGATTTAAACATTCCTTCCGCAGACCAAGCTGGTTTATTTTAATTGCAATTGGATCTTTATTTTTGGTTTCAAAATTATACCCAACATTAATTATTAGTGCAATGCTTTGGCCAATTGCTATTATTGCAATAGGATTATTTATGATTTTTAAACCGCGTCGTAAATACGGTCATTTTTACAAAAAGTTCTATGAAAAAAAAATGAGAAACCGTACTTTTAATGGTGGTTACAGTTGCTATGATGATTTCACTAGTAGTAGTGAAGATAAAATAGAAACAACCACATTTATGGGCGGTGTAAAAAAAAACATTATTTCTAAAAATTTTAAAGGAGGTGAGGTAACTAATGTATTTGGTGGCACTGAACTTAATTTATCTCAAGCAGATTTTGAAGGAGCTATAACTCTTGAAATGACAAATGTATTTGGAGGAACTAAACTTATTTTACCAGCTCATTGGGAAATTAATTCCGAATTGGTTTCTGTAATGGGTAATGTAGAAGATAAGCGACCAATTCCTCCAACTACAAATGTTGATATGCGTAAAGTTCTTAATTTAAGAGGAACAACTTTTATGGGTGGAATAGAAATAAAAAGTTATTAATTAATAAATAATAAATAGTTAAACATGAATCGTTATTTAGTAAAATTAGTATTCCATATTAATATTGATAATGGAACACACACAACCCAATTTGATGAACAAGTGAGAATTGTAAATGCACGAACAATTGAGGATGCATTTCAAAAAGCTCGAATTCTTGGCAATAAAGAGGAAGATACTTTTATTAATGCCGACAATAAATTAGTGCATTGGAAATTTATTGATGTGGCAGATATTTACGCAATTGATGCAATGCAAGATGGCGAACAAGTGTATTCCTGCACTCATGAAAACTCAGATCATCATCATTTTATTGATTATATTCGTCAAAAAGCCATGCTTATTCAAGCTAAAAGTTTAACCTTTGCATAAATTGTAATTATTAAACCAACTCAAACATATTCTATTAAAAATGTAGGTTTGCTATACTTAATATGGTGGAGTTTTTGGGCAGTTGTCCAAACGTTTGTACTTCATCGTTTGGGTTTATCTTGGCGCTTTGCAGCTATTGATTCTTTAGCTTCAAATACTTTATTAGCCCTTACCAGCTTTGTAGCATTTACAATTTATAAATATTATCAACCTACTAATAAAAACAGGTGGTACAGACTGTTACATGGTTTTGGATTAGTCATATTTTACAGCATTGCCTTACGAGCTTTATTACAGTTTTTATTTGCAAATGAAAATGAATACATACAGTTTTTAAATCAATCAATGGTGGTGCGTTTTATGTTTTCATTATTAATGATTTCATTTATTACAGTTCTTAATTGGATGTGGAATGACATGGAAACGGCCGCCGTAAGACAAAAGCAACAAAATGATGCTGAGCAGTTAGTTAAAGATGCTGAATTAGTGCATTTAAGGCAACAATTACAACCACATTTTTTATTTAATAGTTTAAATTCTATAAGCGCATTGGCGGGTTCAAAGCCAAATGAGGCAAGGAAAATGATACAACAGTTGTCGGATTTTTTAAGAGGAACTTTAAAAAAAGAAAATCAAAAAACGATAACGTTAAATGAAGAGTTAATTCATTTGGAATTATACCTAGAAATTGAGAAAGTGCGCTTTGGACATCGTTTAGCAATTAATATGATTACTGCACCAGATAGTTTAGATAAACAAATACCTCCATTGTTAATACAACCTATTGTAGAAAATGCCATAAAATTTGGATTATACGATACCACTGAAGATGTTGAAATTACTATTAAAACATACCTTCAAACTAATGTATTGCATGTTGAAGTTACAAACCCATTTGATGCAGAAACACAGAAGGCAAACGAAGGAACTGGATTTGGTTTAAGTTCTATACAACGACGACTATTTTTATTATTTGCACGTCATGATTTAATTACTACTCAAAAACAACAATCTAAATTTATTACCATTTTAAAAATTCCTCAATCCTTATGATTAAAGTAGTTATAATAGATGATGAGCCTTTGGCAAGAAGCCTAGTAGTTGAATATTTGCAAAGCCATAGCAATTGTGAAATTGTGGCTCAATGTAATGATGGATTTGAAGGTGTTAAAGCCATAACATTACACAAACCCGATTTAATTTTTTTAGATATTCAAATGCCAAAAATTAATGGGTTTGAAATGCTTGAATTACTTGATGTTAAACCTTCTGTAATTTTCACAACCGCCTTTGATGAATATGCCCTTAAAGCTTTTGAATCTAATGCAATAGATTATTTGTTAAAACCCTTTAGTAAAGAACGATTTGATGTTGCATTTAATAAATGGCTTGATAAACATACTTCAACCTCAATAAACGAAAAAAGTATTGATGGTTTAATTGAAAGTTCGAATAAACAGCCCGATGAACGTAATAGAATAGTGGTTAAAAATGGCACAGATATTAGAATAGTGCCGGTTAGCGATGTTATTTACATGGAAGCATATGATGATTATATAAAAATATTTACAAAAGAAACCTATTTTTTAAAAAAGAAAACAATGGGGTATTATGAGCAAGTGCTTGATAATACCAAATTTTTTAGAACACACCGGTCATATATTATAAATTTAAACGAATTAACTCGCATAGAGCCTCTCGAAAAAAATACCTATTTGGTTTTGCTTAAAAATGGCAAGAAAATTCCTTTAAGCAGGTCGGGCTATTTAAAATTAAAAGAGATGCTAGGTATTTAATATTTTCAAAATTATTTAAATTACTTATTGTCAGTTAGTTAAAAAAGAAAAATAAGCTTAAGAATGTAGTTTACAGCAATTGAAAAATAAATAGCTGTATATAGTATATAAAAGTGCAAAAAAATTTCGGATTTGCCATTTTTTGCCTACATTTGCCCCCGAAATTTAAAGCTAAATATTTCTTTTTTTGCAATGACTAATAAAATCAATACATACAAGAGATTTTCAAGTATCTGCCTATTGATATTTGCCCTATTATTAACCTTTTCGGTAAAATTATCAGCTTCTGAACCTCAAGATGAGGTTGTTGCCGCCGCAGATCCTCATACTGCAACAGAGCATGCAGTTGACCCAAATAAACCAGTAGATATCACTGCAATAGCATTAGAACACGTTGCTGATGCGCATTCTTGGCATTTATGGGGTGAAGGACATGATGCGGTAGCATTACCTTTACCAGTAATTTTTTATTCTACAAAAACTGGATTACAAGTGTTTTCTTCAGCTCGTTTTGAGCATGGTCATGCAGCTTACAATGGATATAGATTAGAAGATGAAAAAATTGTAAGTGAAGATGCTTCTGAAACTATTTATGATATTTCTATTACAAAAAATGTAACTCAAATGTTATTTTCAGCAGTTTTAATCTTTTTATTATTTACTTCAATAGCTAGAGCTTATAAAACAACTGGAGTTACATCTGCACCAAGAGGAAAACAATCATTTTTTGAGCCATTAATTACCTTTGTACGTGATGATATTGCTAAAGGGAATATTGGACATGGTTCTGATAAATACGTTCCTTATTTATTGACGGTATTTTTTATGATTTTAGTAAATAACGTGTTTGGTATGATTCCAATTGGCGCTAACCTAACAGGTAATATCGCCTTTACTTTAGTATTATCAGTATTTACTTTAATTGTAACTAACATCAATGGTAACGGTGCATACTGGCATCATATTTTTATGCCACCTGCTCCAAAATGGTTATACCCAATTTTAGTACCAATTGTAATTG
>CALMMX010000281.1 GCA_937868545.1 uncultured Bacteroidota bacterium | reverse complement strand
ATTAGATAAATTTATTTTAGATAATGCCTTATTAATATCTGGAAAGGATTGAGAGGTATATGTTGAGCCCAAAATCCCAATTGTACTAAGTATTAAATCTATGAAATTCCTTATATATTTCAAGTATTGAATTTTTGTTTATAGCCTTATATTATTTTGGCAGTTTACTAGAATAAGGCATTATGTTAATTATTTGCGTGTTATATTTTTCCATAAATAATTATTTACAAGCATTCATTAATATCTTGGTACTGAAGTAATGTACCAATCACCGTCACTATAAATCCATTTAAAAGTTATGTATTTTTCTTGCAACTTTTTTAATTTTTTTGCACCTATTTCCGAATCAAAAATACTTAGACTTTCTGATTTTAATATGTATTTTCCATTAACAATATTCCTGTTATCATCATAAAAACTCTCGTTCTCTAAATATTTAATAGTTGTACTTTTTAAAATAAGATATTTTGTAACAGAATAGTCTTTTTCATTCTTCGAAATCCATTCTTTTGCATTCTCTTCTAATTCTTTAATATTTTTTTTGTATAAAAACGGAGCTAAATCTTCTAGTTTAATATTTTCATCTTTTGTAAGTAAAATGTCTTCAACTGCTTTTAATCTTTTTTGAAGTTTACTTAAAATGGTTTCTCCTGCAAATTTTGACTCATCGAATTTATTATAAATTTTAGTAATTGAACTTTTGCATAATGGCGCATAGTATGGATTTTGGTTTTCAATAGTTTTCTTATCCATAAAAAAGCGGTCTTCATATTTAATTGTTTCTTTTTCTGCTCTTCTTATTGGAACCCATTCTTTGCCGTTAAATTTCATTATAAAACGTAGCTGATAATTAATAGGTTCTGATCGCATACTCACTAACATGCTATAGTCTTTTGTAAATACAGCGTCTATTCCAGTAACGTTTACCATAAATTCAATTTCATTAAAGGCTAATATTATTCCGCAATAGCTTGGAATGTTATTATACAGTATTCCTTCGCTAGGTTCAATTTTAGTTATTTTAATAAAATTGGCCAAAAGGCTATCTTTTTCATAGCGTACACATTTCATAGCCATGCTGTCTGCTTCTGTTTTGGTAATTGCTTTTACGTGATTATAGCCAAATGCCCCTAATACAGATTTTTCTTCCCATTTATTAGTTAGTGAGCAATCATCACCACTGCATTTACTTCGGCGGTAATTTACATTTACTTGTACATACCCACCTATACCACTTTTTTGTTCTGGTACAATATAAAAATATTCTTTTTGACAGCCATCTTTTGGCCATGATTTGAAATTGTAACCTGATGTTTCTGGATACCTAAATTCTATAACTTTACCACTGCTGTTTCTTTTTAGCCCATTTAATTTTACACCTGTCGTTTTTTCTATATTCGGAAGTTCCCTTTTTAAATAAGCTTCAAATTGTACGTCTGTTGGAAAAGGAATTTGAACTTGAGCAAAAGTTATTTTTCCTATTGCAATTAAGCAAGAGCTTAATAATATTAGTGATTTATTCATCAGAATTTTTGTTTTATATTAATTATTGTAACAGTTTGTTTAACTATAGCGTATTTTAAATACGTAATCTATATATTAGAGTTTATTGCTTAATAAATTTTATAATTTGTTTGCGTTTTTCTTGTATAACATTTAAAAAGTATATCCCAGAACTTAACTGTTGTGTGTTAATTTTTGTTGTACTGGTAATTGTTGTTTCGCTAATAATAATTTCACCAAGTGTATTAATCAATTGTAAAGATATTGGCCCATGTAATTGTTCAACCAATACTGTTAGTTCATCATTTACTGGATTAGGATAGATGTTAACATTACTTTCATTTAAAGTATTATTTATTACATCGGTACATAAACTTACACTTTGAGTAATTGTTATTGAATTAGTGCAACTTACTGAGTTTGTTCCAACTAATGTATAGGTTGTTGTTATTGTTGGCGTAACTAATAATGTTGATGTTGTAATACCACCCGTCCAAGTATAAGTGCTTGCTCCACCTGCTGTAAGTGTAACAGGCTGACCTTGACAAATTAATGTATTTCCGCTTAAGGCAGTAATTGTTGGTGTTGGTTTTACAGATACTGAACTTACTGCAATATTTGTACATCCTGCTGTTGCGCCTGTTATTGTATACGTTGTATTGCTTGTTGGTGAAACTGTTGTTGTACCAGAACTATAGGTATAAGAGGCAGCCCCAGTTGGAACAATTGTAAACGTTTTTCCTGAACAAATTGTGCCACTATTTGCGGATACTGTTGGATTGGCAACTGTAGTAATTGTTTTTGTTAGTGTAGCACTGCATGCTCCAATTGTACCTTGTAAGGTATAAATTGTTGTTGCAGTTGGTGAAATTGATAATGAGTTTGAATTTACTGTTCCGTTCCATGTATATGTAGTAGCACCTGTTGCGTTTAATAATGTTGGAGTTCCTGCGCAAATTGTACTTGTTGTTGGTGATATAGCTAAGGTTGGACTTGGATTTACACTTAAATTAGTAAATATTAAACTATCACAACCCCAATACGATTTAAGTGGAGAAGTATAAGTTCCGGCTGATGATACAACTGTTCCAGATGGTAAGGTATAAGATGATGGTGAGCAAATACTTGGATTTACAGTTGTTTGAATAGATGATAAGCAAAAATCATAGGTTGTAATAAATCCATTATTTGTTCCAAATGCTGGCAAGTTAGTTGTTGGTGGACCTGGCGCATAATCTACCGTTGCTCCAAAACTACCGCTGCTGCCCATAAACATGATGCCAGCCCCACTGTAAATTGATTTTAGAGTTGCTTTATAATTTGGGTCAATGCCATTCATAAAAGTTCTACCTCCTCTAAAATTCCCTAAAGAGTCGTATGATTCTATTGCATAATGTGGAATTGGACTTGTATTTGGGAAAATTGTTATTCCAGAACCTGGGTCATAATCATTATAATGATCGTAGTTACCCCAAACAAATATGTTTTTTTGAGAATCTATACCAGCAGCGTAAAATACTTCTGAAATATAATTGCTAAATACATGTAACCAATTTGGTGAGCCATTATTATTGTAAAAACCTACAAATTGATCAGGAGCTGTACCAAATGTATAACTAGTTTTTGAAAGTAATCCTGCAGTAGGATCAAAATCTATTGTGCCTTTAAAACCACCTGCAATAAAAAATTTACCATTATTGCAAACGTTTAATTTAAGATATATGTTTCCAAGGCCACTTGATACATCAAACAAAAAGCAATCGCTAATTACACCTGAAGTATTTCTTTTAACAACAAATTCGTTTAAATTAACTAATGATGTTCCTGCTATTGTTCCTGCACCATTGGCTTTACAAGCTGCATACGTATTTCCTAGTCCATCAGTTTGAATTTGACTTAAGTAACTATCATCTTCATCTCCTGCAGTGCCAAAGGTTGTAGCCCAATTAAAAGATAAATCGGAATTATAACTTGCCATGAAGAAATCGCTGTTACTTACACTTAATGTATAGTTTGTTGCTCCATAGTCAAAGTTTATAGTGTTTCCTGCGGCCCCACCTATATAAATTTTATCAGTTGCATCAATATAAATAGACGAGCATCTAGACATGATACTTCCATTTAATTGCTTGTAACCCATATAAGTACCAGCTGCTGAGTATTTAATAATAACAGCTTGAACGCTTGAACCTGTTACGTATGCTGTTCCAGGTCCTGGATCTAAGTCAACAGCGCTATTTACACTACCCACGCAAAACACTTCGTTTAAAGAGTTTATTGCTATTTGGTTTAAATTATTTGGAAAACCACCAATTGTGTATGTTGTCGACCATAATAAAGTTTGTGTTGCTGGATCATATTTAGTAATATATCTTTTTACTGTTGCGCCAGAGCTAAGTACACCAATTCCTGGATCAATATCAGTGTTTGGGTCGGCATAACCCAAGGCGTACACATTACCAGAATTGTCCATAGTTGAACTTAGATACCTTGTAGCTTGTGTATTATTAATTGCCTGCATTTGATATTCGGGTATCAATTGGGCTTTTGTAGTACCTAATATTGCTAAACAGCTGAGTGATAGTATAATTCTTTTCATATCCATTTTATTAAACTTTTAATAAAGATGGAATGAAAATAACAGTAACTAAAAAAAAGGTGGCGAATTAGGGTTTTTTTCGAGTAAGAAGGGTGAATTTTAAGCCCAAATAATTTTATAAACTAAAGTGTACTTATTTTTTTAAGTAATTCTGCTCTATTAGCTTCGCTTATAGGCACTTCAACATTATTAATTAATAAAGTTTTAGTATCAATTCTATTAATTGAATTTAGGTTAACTAAGTATGTTCTATGTACTCTAAAAAAACCAAATGGTTCAAGTTTATCTTCAATAACTTTTAATGTTTGGCTAATGATATGTTTACCGTTTTTAGTATAAATTATTGTATAATTATCACAAGCCTCTGCATATAAAATATGATTGTACTCAATTTTTATGAATGATTGTTTTTCTTTTACAAAAAAGAAAGATTCATTTTTATCGCTAGTTGGTTCAGTCTCTGACAATTTTTGTTGCACTTTATAAATAGCAATTTCAATATTAGATTGTAAATCTGCTTTTGTAAATGGTTTAACAATAAAACCTGCTGGTGCTGTTAATTTTGCTTTGTCAATTGTTTTTCCATCAGAGTTTGAGGTTAAAAAAATAAATGGGATATGGTGTTTTTTATTGATTTCATGAGCTAAATCAATACCATCTAAATTTCCTTTTAGATTAATATCTAGTAATACTAAGTCGGGTTTATGTTTTGTGATTTCTATAATTGCAGTTTCTACTTTTCCGCATACAGCAGAAATTTCATAACCACAATCTTCCAAGATTTCAGCTATATTATCAGCAATTAATGCTTCATCTTCAACAATAATAATCTTAAATTTGTTCATACAATTTAAAATTACGAATTTCTAATGTTATTTTTGTGCCATTTTTATTTTTTACTATTAGTTCGGCTTCTAATTGTCTACAAAGCGATTTTATTAGTTTTAAACCAAAGCTCTTAGCGTTAATCATAGTTTCTTCATCTGCTCCAATACCATCATCTTCTACAACCAACTCTAATAGATTTTGGTTTTTATGCAAAGAAATTGTAATAGTACCTTTTGTTTTATTTACAAAAGCATATTTGCAAGCGTTTGTTATTAATTCATTAGTTATTAAGCCTAAAGGAATAGCATAATCAAGTAGTAATTGTAAAGATTCAATATTACAAATGGTTTTTATTTCAGTTTCTTTTTTTAATGATTGAACAACTATATCTGTAACTTTTTCAAAATAATCTTTAGTATCAACATATCCATATTTTCCATTTTGATATAAAGTTTGATGAATTAAAGACATGCTTAATACTCTGTTTTTACTATTATTTATTGCATTTATAGCTTCAGCATCTTTTAAATATTTTTGTTGTAAATCCAACATACTACTTACCAATTGCAAATTATTTTTTACACGATGATGTACCTCACTTAGTAATAATTCCTTTTCGTATAAACTTTGCTTAATTATAAGTTCATTTTTACTAAGTAGTTTGTTTTTTGTTCTAATTACAAAATACGCAATTGCTATAGCAATTGCTGTAATCCCAATAAATACAAGGGCCCAAGTAATTAGTAACTGTTTGTTTTTTTCTTTCTCTATTTCAAATGTTTTCTCATTTAATTCTTTATTTTTTCTTACTAATGATTGTTGACTTTCTAGATCAGCAATTTGTTTTTTTGTATTTTGTGTAAATACAGAATCTTTAAAGAGAAAATACTTTTTATTATAAATTAGAGCAGAATCATATTGATTCATTTTTTCGAAGCACTGCACTAAATTGCTGTAACCTTCAAGCATTTTTGGTGTGAGATTAAATGTTTTTAATTCATATAACCCTTCTCTCGTTTTTTTAATGGCAGCTTGGTAATCTGACATTAAAAACAAAGTAATACCACTATTTACTATACTAATTGCACGAGCTCTATTATAGGGTAGTTTATTTGGAAACTCATACACTTTGTTGAAATAGAACATTGAGCTATCTAGCATTTTCATTTTTTGATACACAACCCCAATATTGTTTAATATACTACAATATTGATCATCTCTGTTTTCTAAGTTATGCGATTTAAAATAGTTATAAACTTCTTTAAAGTCATGTAATGATTTTTCTATGTTCTTGGTTTTTAAATGAAATATACCAGATTTACTGTAGTAATAGGCTAATGTTGAGTCTGCTGAATGCAAAGCTATTTCACCTGCTTTGTCGTTCCAGTATTTTGCTTGTTTGTAGTTTTCTTCACCACTTGTTAAATACATAAATGAAATGTCGACATAATCAACTACTAAGAAATGTGTGTTTTTTATGATCTTATTTATTTTAGCTGCTTTTTCATAATAAATTAAAGTTTTATCAAATTTATTTGCGTAAAAATAGATGTTACCAAATTGGTGGTAGGCATCTTGTATATTAAAACTATCTTTAGCAGAAAGCGCATAGTTTATTAGTAGATTGTTATAATAGCAGGCAGAGTCAAAATTAGTTTTAGCATGTAATTCGCATTTTTTTAACATAGCATTATAAGTGCTATCTTCTTTAGCAATGCAATATGAATTAATAAAGATTAGATATAAAAATATTAGTTTTATGAAAGGTTTCATTATAATTTTAATTATAAAACGGTTATTCATTATGCTTTGCGATAAACCAATTGTTTAGCAAATTTTCTCTATTGTATTTCATGGGTTGGTTTGTTTCTAAGTCAATTAATGTACAATTTGAGGCTTGTAAAATAGCTTGCCCTGCAGCGGTGTCCCATTCCATTGTTGGGCCAAAACGCGGGTATTCATTTGCTACACCTTCGGCTACTAAACACATTTTTATGCTACTACCTGTATTTACTATTTCTACAGTTTTATGTTTTAATTTTAAATCTTCAATATGTTGGTAGGTTTCTGTGCTCATGTGTGAGCGACTAGCAACTACTTTATAGATTGAATTGTTTGTTTCTATGGGTAGTTTTTTTGCTTTACTTAAAATATTTTCAAAAGATAAATTTTCAATTTCATTCTTAATTAATTTAAAATCATCCCCGTTAATTTTATAAGCCCCTAATTCTTTTGAAGCAAAATAGATGTCGTTTAAAACTGGAGCATATATTACCCCAATGTTTGGCAAGTTGTTTTCTACAAGCGCTATGTTTACAGTAAACTCACCGTTGCGTTTTACAAATTCTTTAGTGCCATCTAGTGGGTCTACAATCCATAATTTATCCCATTGCTTTCGTATTGTAAAATCATCGTGTTTTCCTTCTTCGCTTAATACTGGAATTTTTAAAGGACTCAAAAAGTCAATTATTTTTTCACTAGCATTTTTATCGGCTAATGTGAGAGGCGATTTATCATCTTTTATTTCTACACTGAAATTTGTATCATAGATTTTTAAAATTTCATTACCCGCTAATACACTTGCTATAATTGCTTGATGAAGTAGATTATTATAATTCATAATTGAGCTTACTTTTCTTGTAAATAAAGTTACAATTTTAACTCAAATTTTATAGTAGAATTTAAAGGAATTTAAAAACTTATGTCAGTTTTTTAGCTAAGTAAGTTAAATACTATAAATGAAGAGCCATAAGCTAAAACGCTCATAAATACTAATTGAATAAATGGCCATTTCCAATGCTTGGTTTCGCTGTAGGTTGTAGCTAAGGTGCTCATGCATTGCATTGCAAAGGCATAAAAAACTAACAACGACCAGCATACTGCATTTGTATAAACTGGTTTATGTGTAATTATATTTTTTTCTGAACTTAGTTTTTCTCTTAATGTTTCTGTGTTGTCTGAATCACCTGAACTATAAATTGTAGCCATTGTTCCTACAAAGACCTCGCGAGCTGCAAATGATGTAATAAGTGATATGCCTATTTTCCAATCAAATCCAATGGGCTTAATAGCAGGCTCTATTTTTTTTCCTAAAATCCCTGCATAAGATGATTCTAGTTTTTGGGCTTGCAAATCATTGTCTGATATTTTAGAAACTGCAGCTTGTTCTTCTAATTTTTTAAAGGCATCATTTGGTGCATGACTTGTTAAGAACCAAAGTACAACTGATATTGCAAGAATTATTTTTCCCGCATTAAATAAAAATAAATTTATTTTTTTAAAAACCAAAGTTCCAACAGATTGCCATTGAGGCATTCGGTATACAGGAAGTTCCATTATAAAATAGTTTTTTTCTTTAGTTTTTAAAACAAGTTTTAAAATGTAGGAAGCAATAAAAGCCGCACCAAAACCAAGTAAGTACATTCCCATTAACACAATACCCTTGTAATTAAAGCCATAAATTGTATGTTCATCTTTAAACATTATACTTATGATTAATGTATATACAGGCAAACGAGCAGAGCAACTAATTAATGGAGTTACAAGTATTGTAATAATTCTGCTTTTCCAATTAGATATGGTTCTAGTACTCATAATAGATGGTATTGCACATGCCACACTACTAATCATTGGTATAACTGATTTCCCATTAAGACCAAATTTTCGCATTACTTTGTCTAAAATGAAACTAGCCCTAGCCATATAACCAGTATCTTCTAAAACACTAATAAAAAAGAAGAGGAGCGCAATTTGTGGAATAAATACAACAATTCCACTTATACCTGCAAGTATACCATTTACTATTAAATCATTTAGTTCGCCTTTTGGCAATGCATTTGCTGTAAAATTCATAAATGCTGCAAAGCCTTCTTCAATCCATGTCATTGGAATTTCAGAAACAAAAAACACAAATTGAAATACTATAAATAAAATAAGAAAGAAAAATGCAAAGCCAAAAAATTTGTGAGTAAAAATAGCGTCTAGTTTTTGAGTAATGCTTTTATTTAATTGCTCTGGTTTTTTTACACATTTAGCAGTAATGTAATTAAGTTTAGTAAACCTACTTATATTATCTTCTTTTTCAAATTGCTCAATTTTTTTATGCTCTTCTAAGTTGTTTGTAAACTGGCCTTCAATAACTTCTTTGTAATTATTATATGTTGGAGAAAGCTTACTTAGCTTTTCTAAATCGTAAAAAAGCGAATTAGATATTTTTGCATTTATAATACTGTCTTTTAATTCTTTTAATCCAACTTTGTTTCTTGAATTAACATTAACAACTGGTACTCCTAATAAGTTTTCTAATTCATCTTTATAAATTACTATGTTTTGTTTTTCAGCTTCATCAATCATGTTTAAAGCTAATACACAAGGTTTTTTTAAATCTATAATTTGTGTTGCAAGTAATAAATGGCGTTTTACATTGGAAGCATCTGCTACAATTACTATAACGTCAATTTCTTCTGTTGATGAGTTTAGTATTGCTTTGCATGCAACTTCTTCATCTAAAGATTTTGGAAACAAACTATAAGTTCCAGGCAAATCTGTTAATGTTATATGAATGTTGTGGTGTGTAAAATTACCAATATGCTTATCTACTGTAACACCTGCATAATTACCAGTTTTTTGCGAAAGCCCTGTTAAAGAGTTAAACAAGGTTGATTTCCCACTATTTGGATTACCAACCAAAGCAACATTAATATTTTTTTGCTGAGAGCTCAAAGTGTTTTATTTAAAACTACATTATTTAATAAAACCACTTCAATGGTAGAAGCTTCTTCTTTTCTTAAACTAAGCACATAACCCGAAACTTCAATGGCAATTGGATCTTTAAGAGGAGCAATGTTCACTAATTTTACTACCTCGCCTGGTAAACAACCCATTTCAATGAATTTTAGAGCTAAAAAATCATCCGTAAATTCTTGTACAATGGCGGTTTGTCCTAATTTTAATTGGTCGAGTGTCATATAAAAAAGCTAATAAACCTAGTGTTTTTTGGCCATTTATTATATACCTTAAATAGGGTATGTCTTTTTATAAAAAAAGCCTGTTCAAATATTTTAAACAGGCTTTTTTTAGTTCAATATGTGTTATGCGTCAATTTTTGCATATTTAGCATTTTGCTCAATAAATTCTCTACGAGGAGGAACTTCATCGCCCATTAACATGGCAAATACTCTATCAGCTTCAGCAGCGCTATCAATTGTTACTTGGCGTAATGTTCTTCTTGTTGGATCTAAAGTAGTTTCCCATAATTGCTCAGCATTCATCTCTCCTAAACCTTTATAACGTTGTACGCCAACAGAATCTGGTTTATCTCCACCTAATTCTTTAATTGCAATGGCTCTATCTTCTTCATTCCAACAGTATTTAAAATCTTTACCCTTTTTAACTTGGTATAAAGGAGGGGCAGCAATATAAATATGTCCTTTTTCAATTAATTCTTTCATATGGCGGAAAAAGAATGTTAAAATCAACGTTGTAATATGCGAACCATCTACATCGGCATCACACATAATAACTACCTTATGGTAACGTAATTTATCAATATTTAAGGCTCTATCATCTTCTTTAGTCCCTCTAAATACACCTAAAGCAGTAAATATGTTTTTAATTTCTTGATTCTCATAAATTTGGTACTCCATAGCTTTTTCAACATTCAAAATTTTACCACGTAATGGTAAAATTGCTTGAATATCTCTATTACGGCCTTGTTTAGCTGTTCCACCTGCCGAATCACCCTCCACTAAGAATAATTCGCATGCTAATGGGTCATTATTTGCGCAATCTGCTAATTTACCTGGCAAACCTGAGCCAGACATAACAGATTTACGTTGAACCATTTCACGAGCCTTACGAGCTGCATGACGGGCAGTTGCTGCTAAAACAACTTTGTCCACAATCATACGTGCTTGTTTAGGGTTCTCTTCAAGGTAATTTGCTAAGGCTTCGCTAATTGCTTGGTCCACAGCTCCCATTACTTCATTGTTCCCTAATTTAGTTTTAGTTTGTCCTTCAAATTGAGGCTCTTGAACTTTAACAGAAACAACTGCTGTTAAACCTTCTCTAAAGTCATCCCCACTAATTTCAAACTTTACTTTACTTAATAAACCATTTTTATCAGCATAACTTTTTAAAGTACGGGTTAATCCTCTTCTAAATCCAGCTAAGTGAGTTCCACCTTCGTGGGTATTAATATTGTTAACGTAGCTTTGAATACTCTCACTGTAAGAGTTATTGTAAAGCATGGCAACTTCTACAGGAATGCCGCCTTTTTCTCCTTCAATATGGATAACATCATCCATCAACTTCTCTTTTCCACCATCAATGTATTGTACAAACTCTTTTAATCCACCTAAACTATAAAATGCTTCTGTGTGAGGTTCACCTTTTTCATCAAGATTTCTCATATCAATTAATGTGATATGAATCCCCTTGTTTAAGAAACCTAATTCACGCATACGATTTGCTAATGTTGCAAAATTGTATTCGCCATGTGTAAATATGCTTAAATCAGGCTGAAAAGTTACTATAGTTCCTCTATATGTAGTTTCTCCAATTTCTTTAGCTGGAGCAACAGGAATTCCTTTTCTAAATTCTTGTTTTGTTATTTTTCCATCTCTGTGCACTTCTGCTATTAATGGATCAGAAAGTGCATTTACACAACTTACACCAACTCCATGTAATCCGCCAGATACTTTATAAGTATCTTTGTCAAATTTACCACCTGCGTGTAACACTGTCATTACAACTTCTAAAGCACTTACTCCCAATTTAGGGTGTATGCCAGTTGGAATACCACGTCCATCATCTTTAACAGTAATTGAATTATTTTCATTAATTGTAACTGTAATGTTTTTACAGTGACCTGCCAACGCTTCATCAATTGAGTTATCTACAACTTCATACACTAAATGGTGTAAACCTTTTATGCCAATATCGCCAATATACATGGCTGGTCTTTTTCTTACCGCTTCTAGTCCTTCTAGTACTTGTATATTGTCAGCACCATAATTTGCTTTGTTTGCTGTAATGTCTTCCATAAGTTCAGTTAGTTATTTCTTTTTTGTATAATCTTTAAATATACCGATTTTAAAGGGTTTTTTCCGAAAATATTTTAGGATTTTTACTAACAACTAGTTAAGGGTTTTTTAACAAGTTATAGTGGTTTTTTAATTTATTCTAAGTGTTATATTTGTAAAATGACTTCAATTTTTACCACAGAAGCTTTGTTAAGCTTAATACCTCTAACCTTAATGGAGATTTTATTAGGGATAGATAACGTTATTTTTGTTTCAATTATTTTGAGTCGTCTAAAGAAAGAGGATTCGAAAAGGGCAGGTGTTATTTGGATGACAACAGGCATAATAATGAGACTACTTTTCTTATTTATTTTGGGGTATTTAATTAAAGGAGAACAGGAATTATTTAAACTATTTGGCCATTCAGTTGCTATAAAAGATTTGATTATGCTAGCAGGTGGTTTATTTCTACTTATAAATTCAACCTTAGAAATTCATAATAAATTAGAGGGCGAAGACCCAGAAGAAGAATTAAAGAAAACTAAAAAAGATCAAATTTCATTTAAGAGTGTAATTATACAAATGATTTTAGTGGATATGGTTTTTAGTATAGATGGTATTGTAACAGCAATAGGAATGGCTAATAACATTATAATAATGATGATTGCTGTAATAATAAGTATGGCTGTTATGTTTTATTTTGCGCCAAAAATTTCCGCCTTTATTCATAAGCATCCTACTTTTAAGATATTAGCTTTATCGTTTTTAGTGTTAATTGCTGTTTTATTGGTAATTGAAGGGGTTCATATAGATAAGGTAGAAATACCAAAAGGATATATTTATTTTGCCATGGCATTCTCATTTGCTGTAGAGCTTGTAAATTTGAAAATAAGAAAGAAATCTTACCCTGTAGAATTGCGCTCTCCAACTCTTGAAGAGGGAGTAGATAATGAAAAAAAAGTTAATTGATAAATAAGAATGATAGTTATCACTTTATTAACGTACATTTGACGTTGGAAAATGAAACTAAACAAGCACATATTCTTTCCTATATTCTTTTTACTATGCTTTGTATCTTCTTTTGGAGCTAGTGTATATAAAGATATAAATACTGTTGTCAATCACACTAAGTTTACAAATGGTAAAACTGTAACCGTTTCAAGTAAAGAAAGTTCAGATACTAATACTAATGAATTTTTATTTGAAGAGAATGAAAATGAAAATGAGGACAGTTTTTCTGCTCAAATATTTGTTTTACCATACTTGGTTACTTGTTTCCAATATGAGGCTTTTAAATCTCATGAAAATTACACTAAACCTTTAGTGCTAAAAGCATCAAATCGAATTTATATTTCGGTTTGTAATTTCCGTATTTGATTTTTATTATCCATTAACCTCTTTAGTGGATTTTTTTGTTGACTAGTCGTTTGCTATTGTCAACCTATTTAAAGGCTTTTGGGGCTTTTTAAATCAATTTTTCAGTTTAAAATAAAGTATAAAATTATGCAAACAAATCATTCAGTTTTTGATGAGCATCATGTGTTACATGAATTAAAACATTATTTGCCAGCACAAGCCCCTTTAAAAGATTTCATTCATCATAATACTTTACATGGCTTTCAAAGCATGAAGTTTAATGATGGAATTAGACGCGCTTCTGAAATATTTGGCTATAAAACTTCTTTATCAATTGATGAATACCGTCAATTATATAAGGACAAAAAAATTAGAGAAGATATACTTGAAAAAGTAATCTCTAGTAAAAAACAAACATTAAGCATTTCTGATTTAGAACATAAAATTTTCGAATATAATTTTGATTCTTCTAATCATTTTAGAATTGGAAAGTTAAGAGCTTATTGGAAAAAAGAGTATAAGATAGATTTAGATTTAGCGATACAACCTGTTATTTTTAAAGTATTGTGTAGCTATCTCGACCAAGGAATTTCAATATGGAATTTTCCTGTTTTAAATCTTGGATTTCTTTCATCAATAAAGGAAATGGAAAAAAATACTTTTTCTAGTTTCTTTAAAAGCAAACGTGCCAAAACATTATTGTTAAATGACATGTGTTCTATACCTTATCTATTAGGTATATTAGTTGGTGACGAAAAATTGTATGAAAATTATTTATTTGATCAGCAATTTTCACACTCAGGATGGTCAGGAATGGTTAGTACTGTTGAGGATCAGCCTGGTACTTTATTAGATTCAAAAAAAATCACCTTAAAGGAATTAATACAGTTTGAGTTATTATTAGAAATAGATGCTCTTGATTATAAATTCGGTGAAACCTGGGCCCCATTAGCAATTACTGTAAAAGAGGAAATTAAACCATTATTTGCTGAAACTACAAAAACGGAGTTGAACGAAATACTTGCAATTTGGCAAGAAGCATTAGAATGGAGTTTTTATGATGAGGTTTTAGCTGGTATAAAATTAAATGTAAGACACGAAGAAAAGCTTTCAATTAAAAGTTTTCAAGCATTATTATGTATTGATGACAGAGAATGTTCTATAAGAAGATATATTGAACAAGTTGATGAAAGCGCTGAAACCTTTGGAACTCCTGGGTTTTTTGGAGTTGAGTTTTACTTTAAACCAGAGCATGGAAAATTTACAACGAAAGTTTGCCCAGCTCCTGTTACTCCAAAGCATTTAATTAAGGAAGCTAATACTACAAAAAAGAGTGATTTAGATATACATTATAATAAGCAAACACATGGCTTGTTTCAAGGTATGGTTATATCTCAAACATTGGGATTTTGGTCTGCAGTAAAATTGAGTTTAAATGTGTTTAATCCAAAAGAATCTATTTCAGGAGCTTCTTCTTTCAGGCATATGGATAAGAGCTCTGAGCTTACTATCGAAAATAAAAACATAAATGATATCGAAGATAATTTGCAAGTTGGATTTACTATTGATGAAATGGCAACACGTGTTGAAGGTTTATTAATGAGTATAGGATTAATAAATGATTTTGCTCCATTGGTTTATGTAATAGGGCATGGTGCAAGCAGTGTAAATAACACACATTACGCAGGTTATGATTGCGGCGCATGTTCTGGCCGACCAGGTTCTGTTAACGCTCGTGTATTATCTTTTATGGCTAACCATGTAAAAGTAAGAGAAGTTTTAAAATCAAGTGGTGTTGAAATTCCAAACAATACACAGTTTGTAGGAGCTTTGCATGATACTACACGTGATGAAATTGAGTTTTATGATGAAGAAAGCTTATCGCCCGAAAACGCTTTAATACATAAAAAGAATGTAGTAAATATTAATAAGGCCTTGGATTTAAATGCTAAGGAACGTTCTCGTCGTTTCGAATCAATAAACACTAAGTCTGATTTAGGAAGTATACACAGAAAAATAAGATTACGTTCTGTTTCTTTATTTGAGCCTCGTCCGGAACTAAACCATGCAACTAATACACTTTGTATTATTGGTAGAAGGGAAATAACAAAACATGTATTTTTAGACAGAAGGGCATTTTTAAATTCATACGATTATAGAATAGATCCTGAAGGAAAATATTTGTTTAATGTAATTAAGCCAATTGGTCCAGTATGTGGTGGAATTAATTTGGAGTATTATTTTTCGAGAGTTGATAATTATAAATTAGGGGCTGGAACAAAATTGCCACATAACGTTATGGGGCTAATTGGTGTAGCAAATGGTATTGAGGGTGATTTAAGACCTGGATTACCAAGCCAAATGATAGAAGTACATGACCCAGTTAGATTATTAGTAATAGTTGAACATTTCCCGGAAATAGTTTTAAAGACTATTCAAATATTACCTGCAACTTATGAGTGGTTTAATAATGAATGGATTCATTTAGTAGTTATACATCCTGAAACACAGCAGCAGTTTTTGTTTAAAGATGGAGGTTTTACAATTTATAATCCGATTAAATCTATTTCTAAACAAACAATTGATGCGTCAAATATGGTTGAAACAAGCATTGATAATTTACCAGTATTTACATTAAACTAATAAAACAGTTATGGAAAAAGTTATTTTATTTTTTATTTTAATTCCAGTTTTAGGTTTTTTAATAAGTTTAGTTATTCCTAGTAAAAATGAAGCCATGTTGTCAAAAGCCGTATTTACAACAGTTGGTATTCATTTTACCGGGGCAATACTATTTGTGGTTTACTGGCTATTTAATGGACATCAAACATTAAATATTCCTGAAGTTATTTTATTTAAATCAAAAGAGTATGAATTCTTAATTGATTTTTATTTCGATAAAATTACTGCTGTGTATTTATTAGTTGGAGCTTTTCTTACATTTTTAGTAACTACATATAGTAGAACTTATTTGCATAGAGAAAATGGTTATAAGCGATTTTTTAATACCATTATGTTTTTTTATATAGGGTATTCGTTTACTATTTTTTCTGGAAATTTCGAAACCCTGTTTATTGGATGGGAAATTTTAGGAATTTGTTCATTTTTATTAATTGCATTTTATCGAGATAGATATTTGCCTGTAAAAAATGCACTAAAAGTATTTTCTGTATATCGAATTGGTGATATAGGTTTAATATTGGCAATGTGGGCAAGCCATCATTTATGGCATGAAAACATTTCTTTTTATAAATTGAACAATTCGGTTTTAGTGCATGAACATTTAGAGTCTCATACTTTTATTGGTGCATTTATTGCCTTGATGATTTTAATTGCAGCAGCGGCTAAATCAGCGCAATTGCCTTTTTCATCATGGTTGCCAAGAGCCATGGAAGGACCTACACCTTCAAGTGCTATTTTTTATGGTTCATTGTCTGTTCATTTTGGAGTGTTTTTATTATTAAGAACTTTTCCTTTTTGGGAAGAACAAACATCTGTTAGAGTATTAATTGTGTTACTCGGATTATTTACTAGTATTATAGCTACATTAATTGCAAGGGTTCAATCTACTGTAAAAAGTCAAATAGCCTATTCTTCAATTGCACAAATTGGTTTAATATTTATTGAAGTTGCATTAGGCTTTGAAAAAATTGCTTTATTCCATTTTGCAGGAAATGCCTTTTTAAGGACGTACCAGTTGTTGGTATCTCCATCTTCTGTAACTTATTTAATTCGTAGGCAGTTTTATTATTTTGTGCCACGTCAATTTACATTTGAAGATTCTTTACCTAAGAAACTAGAATATTCTATATACTTATTAAGTTTAAAAGAATGGAATTTAGATGCATTTATGAGCAATGTAATTTGGACTCCTTTAAAAGAAATTGGTAAACGAATTCATTTTATAACAGTGAAGCGTTTAATAATAATGGTTTCGTCTATTTATGTTATAGCATTAGCTATGTATTTAAATGAAGACAGGTTGCCTCAACAAATTACACATAATTTGCCAGCAATATTTGCATTAATTGGTTTGATTTTAGTGATTAAATCTTATTCTGAAAGACGAAGCCCAGGAGTTGGATTTTTATTAATAATTATGAATCATTTTTGGATTGCACTTGCAATTTCATTTAATGAGCATTTTGATTTTGAGGAAATTATTTTTTACATCAGTGGAATTTTAATTGCTGGAATTGTGGGATATATAGTTTTGATGAAATTAAAAAAAGCCGAAGACACAATTAACTTAAATCAATTTTCTGGTCACGTATATGAACACAGGAAATTGGCCTTTTTGTTTTTACTAGCTGCAATTAGTATTACTGGATTTCCAATTACACCTTCTTTTATTGGAGAGGATTTAGTTTTTAGTCATATTCACGAAAATCAATTTCTATTAGCATTCTATATTTCGTCTAGTTATATAATTGGTGGTATATCTATGATGCGAATTTATGCTCGTTTATTCTTAGGCCCTCATATAAAAACATATCACGAAACACCATATAAGTCATCATAAATTTAATTTTTGAAAGTAAGAATGAAATTGAAATGTATATGTAAATCCATTGTGTGCTATTTAACTTTAGTTGCATTTATTGGTATTGTTAGCTTTGAAGCTAGCTCATTTGTACATTCAAAACAAAAAACAGAAGTTTCAGCAACTAGTAAAAATTCAAAGACTGACTTTTCATTTTTGTTTGAAGAAGACGAAGATGTTGATGAGTTATCTCATTTTATTGGTTTGGTCACATTAGTACCTAACTACAATGCATTA
The DNA here is from genome assembly GCA_937868545.1 of uncultured Bacteroidota bacterium. Classification (GTDB taxonomy): domain Bacteria; phylum Bacteroidota; class Bacteroidia; order B-17B0; family Aurantibacillaceae; genus UBA4416. The sequence continues at coordinate 12,847 of CALMMX010000281.1, read as the reverse complement.
TTTGATTTTTATGCTATTGATAGAACATTAGCTGTTTCTAAAAATTATATTAATAAGCAGGTTATTAGAAAAACTCCTTTGTTTGTTAGTTATTGTGTGTTTCGAATTTAGACTTTAATCTTAATAATTTATCGTAATAAGATTAGTAAGTATTAAACGAAATATAAAAAAATTCAAATGAAAGATTCAACAAAAAGATACATACCAGCAGATGGTATAGAAGGGTTAAAACAAAATTTTAGTAAAGATGCATTATCAGGTTTTTTGGTGTTTTTACTAGCTTTGCCATTAAGTTTAGGTATTGCCAAAGCATCCGATTTCCCGGCAATCTTTGGATTAGTAACCGCAATTATTGGTGGAGTAGTAGTGAGTATATTTGCAGGCTCGCGATTAACTATTAAAGGGCCAGCAGCAGGTTTAATTGCTATATGTGGGGGAGCCATTGCGGCCTTTGGTGGTGCTGATATTGGTTGGCATTTAGCATTGGGAGCCATTGTAGTGGCCGGAATAATTCAAATTTTATTTGGAATATTTAAATTAGGAAAGTTGGCCGATTTTTTTCCGGGTGCTGCAATCCATGGAATGTTAGCTGCTATTGGTATAATTATTATGTCAAAACAAATACATTCAATTTTAGGTATTGATCCGAAATTTTTGAAAGGAAAAGAACCGTTGGAATTGATTGCAATGATTCCAGAAAGTGTAATGCATGAAAATGCACATATTGCCGAAATTGGAATTACATGTTTATTAATAATGATAGGTTTGAGTTTTGTGAAACATAATAAAATAAAAAAAATCCCAGCACCTTTGGTTGTATTAATAATTGCTATACCAATGGGTTTGTGGTTACATGTAAAAACAGAAGGTGCAATTTCAAATTTTGCATTAGTTAAAATAGGTAGTATTTTCGAGGCTTTTACTAATGGTTCAGTAATGAAAGGTGATTTTATTAGTAGAGGTGTGTTAAATGCTGATTTTTCTGCTCTAACAACGCACATTGGAGAATTTATAATGTATGTTATATTATTTGCGTTAATAGGAAGTTTGGAGTCATTATTAACAGCTAAAGCAATTGATGGTTTGGATCCATATAAACGCAAATCTAATTATAATAAGGATTTGATTGCAGTTGGTGCAGGAAATACATTAACTGGTTTATTAGGAGGTTTACCAATGATTAGTGAAGTTGCGCGTAGTTCGGCAAACGTTAGTAATGGAGGCGTTACACGTTGGGCAAATTTTTTCCATGGTTTATTTTTATTGTTGGCCTTATTAGTTGCAGTACCAGTAATTGAAATGATTCCAAATGCAGCGTTAGCTGCTATGCTTACTTTTGTTGGATTTAAATTAGCACATCCAAAAGAGTTTGTTCATATGTGGCACGTTGGTAAAGAACAGTTTGCAATATTTACAATTACAGTTATTGTTACATTGTCTACAGATTTATTAGTTGGTGTTGGAACGGGTATAATTTTAGAAATCATTATAAATTTGGTTAATGGAACTTCTGCAAAAGATTTGTTTAAATCAAACATTTCAATAAATGCTGTAAACGAAAATGATGTAACTATGACTGTTAATAGTGGTTTAGTGTTTTCAAATGTATTAGGATTTAAAAAGGCTTTTGCAACTTTACCAAAAGGTAAAAATGTAACTGTGGACGTTAGTAAATCAAGTATAGTTGACCATACCTCTATTTTAGCTTTAAATGGATTAGTATATGATTATAAGTATGAGGGTGGAACTATTAAGGTTGTAGGATTTGATAATCACACACAATTAGGGCATGCACCAACATCAACTCGACTTATTAAAAAGGGTTAGTTCTCTTTTTAAAAGACCCTTGCATAGTTTTTACTTCTTATTACTTCGTAATTTTTACTATTAATTTTAGTAAAGACTGTGCAAGACCATATTAACTTCAAAAAAATTTAACATGAAAAGAATAATTTTCACAATAGCTATTGGTGCACTTTGCAACACCATTTCAGCACAATCTTTAAATGCTCGATTTAAAGATGGATTAAAAATTTATCTGAATGATGATAGTACTCGTTATATTAAAGCTACTGGATTAGCGCAAATTTGGCTGAGATATAATGATAACAACCCTGGTTCAACTATTTACGGAACTCCTAAAAAAGAAACATTTGATGTAGGTTTAAGAAGAGTACGATATCAAATTATGAGTCAGGTAAATAAAAAGGTTTTCTTTTATACTCAAATAGGTGTAAATAGTATTAATAGTTTATCAGCTCGAAAAACAGGGATATTTTTTCATGATGTAACAGCAGAATATAATGCGTACAAAAACCATTTAACTGTTGGGGCTGGTTTAAGCGGCTGGAATGGGACTTCGCGTTATTCTTCATCAGGTGTTGCAAGTATTTTGGGTTTAGATTTACCAGTTGTACAAGAAGCAACTAATGATGTTACAGATCAATTTGTTAGAAAGCTTGGTGTATACGCAAAAGGAAAAATTAGTGGTTTTGATTATAGAGTTTCTGTTTCAAATCCCTTTCCTATACAAAATGCTATTACAACGGTCGCAACTTTACCAGCTACTGGAACTAACACTGCATATTATTCAACTAAAGCTCCTGAGCTCCAATACCAAGGATATTTTATGTGGCAATTTTTAGATAAAGAAAGTAATCAATTACCTTACATGACTGGTTCTTACCTCGAAAAAAAAAGAATCTTTAATATTGGAACTGGTTTTGCCTATCAAAAAAATGCCATGTGGTATAGAACAGCAACATTGGATACTGTTTCAAAGCCGTTACAACAATTTGGAATTGATATATTTTATGATTCTTATTTAAACAAAGAAAAACAAACTGCAATTACAGCATATGCATCATTTTTAAATTATGATTTTGGTCCAAATTATTTACGTAACGCTGGCGTAATGAATACTGCAAATGGAACAAATACTTCTGCTAGTTTTAATGGCGCAGGAAATGCATTTCCATTAATTGGTACTGGCCAAGTTATTTATGCGCAAGCAGCCTATTTATTTAAGAAAGATTTATTAGGAAAAGAAGGCACTTTACAACCTTATGTATCTGGAATTTATGCTAATTATCAAAAATTAAAAGATCCTGTAATGGTTTATGATATAGGTATTAATTGGGTAATGGGAAATCAAAACTCTAAAATATCACTTGATTATCAAAGCAGACCAATATTTAATACAGATGCTAATGGAGAAATTCATGAAACTAAAAATGCTAGACGTGGACAAATTGTTTTACAATATCAAGTGGCATTTTAGTAAATTAAAATGTTAGTTGAGAAGTTATGTTTTCAAAATAAACTGTTTTTATGCAATAGAGTTAAAATTGTTACTAGTGTGATGGTTTAATTTATAATTAATTTCAGCCAAATGATAATGTACAATTAGATTCTATTTTAATAATCTAATTGTACAAAACCTTTATAAGTTTTAGATTTATTATCTCCATATTCAAATATCACAAAATACGTTCCTGATGGTAAAAGTTCTGAGCCAGTTCCAGTATTTACATTAGGTTTACCATCCCAATCGTTAGTGTATTTTTCTCTTTCAAATATTAAATTTCCCCATCTATTAAAAATTGTAAGTTTATTATCAGGGTAATTTTCAATGCCTATAATTTCAAATTTATCATTTTGATTATCGGCATTTGGAGAAAATAATTCAGGAATAAATAATTCATTGTAACAATCTAAAGTAATTTCTAATTGTTTGGTACAATTATTTGCATCAGTTACAATTAAAGTATAGGTGGCGTTTGCTAAATTTGAATTTGTTGCACTTGTATTTCCGTTATTCCATAAGTAACTATAATTTGGCGTGCCTCCGGTAACAGAGATTGTTATAGAACCATCTATGGGATTTTTGCATTCTGGTTTTACCGTGTCTGTAATTACAATATTTAAATCTTGATTTACTCCTAATATTTGAACCGTATTTGTTTTCATACAGTTATTGTTATCTGTAACCGTAACGGTATAAATTCCTTGAGCTAAATTTGTTGCAGTGTTTGTACTACCTCCATATGGTAACCAATTATAAGTGTAAGAGGGAGTTCCTCCAATTGTATTTAGGGATACCGCACCAGTTGAATCTTCAAAGCATTTTGCATTTAATATACTTGTTACACTAGTGGTTATTGCACTTATTTCTGAAATAGTAAAGCTTGCTATTGTAATGCAACCTGTGCTTGTTTCATTTACAATCACAGTATAAATCCCTGCCGATAAGTTATCTGATGAATTAGTGTGCGAAACACTTGATTGCCAAGTATAACTAAAAGGAGCTGTGCCAATTACTGTAGCCACTGCGCTTCCAGTTGCTGTTCCATAACATTGTGTACTATTTGTTGCTACTGAAACTGTGGGTGAACCACTTGCAATTATAGAAAATGTAATGCTACTACTCGAACAACCATTACCGTCAATAGCAGTTACACTTGTATTTCCAGAAGGCAAAGCTGTGTTACTTAATACGCTGGTAGTTGAGGTTCCTAGTGAATTTGTCCAGATGTATATATATCCACTACCTAATCCTCCACTTGAAGTAATGTTTGCAATGCCTGTATTGCCAGAACAATTAGTTGGAGTTACACTTCCACTTAACACGATAGCTACGCTACTTGTTGGTTCTGCTATTGTTATTACTGTACTTGCGGCACATCCATAAATATCTGTAACTGTAACAGAATAATTGCCACTACTTAAATTGGTTAGACTATTACTAGTAAAAGTAGAAGTAGATCCAGTGTATGTAGATGGCGCTACCCAGTTTGTAGAGTATGTAGTTGCTGAACCAGGAGTAACAATAATTGTTGAACTGCCTGTGGCTTGACCAAAGCAGTTTATTGAATTTGAAGCAACACTTGTTATGGTTGGTAATATGGGAGGAGTTATTGTTGTATATTTAGTAATTACGCAGTTACCAGTATCTGTAACAATTACAGTATAATTACCAGCTGGTAATGATGTTACAGAGGAGGTAGTTGCTAAGGTTGGATTTGTAGCTGATTGCCATAAAAATGTATAAGTGCTGCTCCATCCACCAGTTACAGTTGTTGTAAGTGTACCTGTATTTGCACTGCAAATAGTAGTCCCTGAGGAAACACTTACTGATAAAGAACTTGTAGGCTCTGTTATAGACAGTGTTATCGTGTCTTTACAACCACTTGCATCGCTTATGAAACAAGTGTAGTTGCCCGCTGGTGCTATTATGCTATCGTTATTTGGATACGTACTTCCCCAATTATAATTGTAAATAGGTGTTCCGCTTGTTATAGGAACCACGTATCCTATACCTGTTGATGTGCCTTTACATAAAACATGTTTTGAAAAACTTGTAAATTCAGGTTTAGGATTTACTTTGTATACAAACGATCCAGTGCCAAGAGTATCACTATTAAAGCAACGTTCAATAGAAATATTTACCGCACTAATAGTTCCACTAGTAATTGGTTTAATGTAAGTTGTATATGTAAACGAACTGTTTGATGAATTGTAAGAGGAAACTTGAGAATTACTTGTAAAGGTTAATACACTTGACCCAATTGATGATGTATATGTAATGTGCATAGGAAAAGATCCTACTCCACTAAAACTTGCTAGTATACTATCACCTTGACAAATTACACTTGGTGTAATTGATGTTAATGTAAATTTAGGTAAAGCTGGATAAGGATTTTTTGCCCAACCTGAAATATCACTTAAGTAATCGGCGCTTGGTCCACCATTAAAATCGGCTCTTCCTCTGCTATATGTAATTGGGTTGCCTGCTTGAAATGGGCCACAACTACTAGTGTAGTTTGTAATAGTATCACAGCTTGAAACAATCCATGGATTTGTTAGAGTAGGTGGACAATTTGTATTTATTCCAGTTACTGTTCCACTCGTGCATGATCCAATATTGTTACCATTTCCAATACCCCAAATGTCTTTCATAAAAATATAATCAGCACATACATAACCACTATCTTTTCTTACATATGCTGGAATGCCAGTTGTTGTTGAATAAAATTGAATGTGATTTCCTATGGTTCCTATTGGATAAAATTTCCCACTATTTTTTATCCATTGTACTTTATTTGATCCAAATAAATAAGTTTTGTTAGGAGTAAATTGTAATAGATTATTGAAAATATTATTTGTGTAAATATTTCCATTGCCATACATAATTAGGCTATCTATTTTGTTTCCGTTTGAAAAGCAAGTGAAATCGCCATTAGTTGTTACTTTATGAATTATTAATGAATCTGGATTATAGGAGTAATCAGAAACTGAAATCCCAAAGACTAATGGAGTAGTGTTTTTTTGATTAGTAACAATATTGAATGTGTCTTTGATATACGAATGCCCAGTTCCAGCAATGTAAATATAGGCAGTTGGTGATGTGGTTGGATTTGTGATGTTATGATATTTATGCCCACCACCACAAAAATAAAAGCCAAATGATTTTGTAATAATATTACTTATACCTGCATCAATGTGAAACAAACTTGAACTCGAAATACCATCTACATTCCAATCGGGTGTTTGATAACCATTTGTACTTGCCATTCTTGGGTAATTTATTGTTACCTGAGAATTATTCAAAATTAAGCGACGATATGTATTTGAAACAGAGTTAAAATTTCCTATTTCCATATTTTTCCCTTTACTATCAAATACCCCTCTCCAGAAATTAAAATGACCAAGATTGTATGTGTACATTGGGCTTGAAGGCATTACAACTGTTTTAATATCATCTTTTAATTCCCAACGTTTAGTGTCGATATCTGCTTCAAACGTTATTGGAGGATACATTGCTTTTCCAGCACTTTCAATATAATTATAGCTCCCACTTCCTCCAAAATTAAAATCATATGGGCCTTTAAAAGTTATTGGTCCTTGAAAGTTTTGAGTCATTCCTGAATTAAATTGTAAGTTTCCAAAAACGTAAAGCTTTTGATTGGGTAAGGCATCAAACTTAGGCGTTAATGACGAAGATGTGATTGAGAATGGTGTATTTCCCCAATACATACTATAACATTCTGCAACGGAAGAACCTAAATTAACTTGTACTACTTGGTTTGATGCTGAAAAAGAGTTTGAGTCAAAAATCACTGTGTCAATACGAGTTGGCGGGCATTGTGGCGCTGCAAATTTTAAAGTTCCATTAGCATAAATTTCTTCCCAATTATTTGAATTATTCCATTGATTAATATTTCCAATGATGCCACTGTTATCTTTCCAATGTAATTTTCTGCCTAGATCAGGCGTGCCAATCCAGCCAGTTGTTGTTCCAGACAAAACGGAATGCAAATAATTATAACCCGTTCCAGAAAAAGTATTATTTGTAATTATATTGTAATGCACAGTTTGCATAGTTGAATTACCAATAAAGTTTCCTCCAGTAATTGAAATGTTTGAAGTGCAGGTTCCAACACTGTTTATTGTTCCACCATTTGTAAAATTGTAGTTATTTATTTGTGTGGAAGTTTGCTTGTAAGGATAAGGGTAGTTTGTGCCCGATACAGAATTAACTAATTCTATATTTTGTCCATTTTTAATTTCATATGAATAGCCAGGTGAAAAGAATAAAATACTTCTTAATTTAACATCTATATTAATAAAATTTCCATGCCCTAAAAAGTATAAGCTATCTACCGTTATTTGATAATTTGTATGAGTGTTTGGGAAATCTAAAATACTTTCGAAATAGGCAAGTTTATTAGGGTTATTAAAATTAATACGCGATACAAATCCAGATTGATTTAATGTAGATGATGTATAACCTGTCCAATAAGCATATTGCCTTAAAAATCCACCACCATTAAAATTTAGTTTTCTAATTGTATCTTGAAATTGTTCAACAATTCCGGTAGCATTTGCACCAGCAAAAGTGATGTCATAAAATTTATGTCCTTTGCCAAGAAAAGCTCCTGGTCCATAATACGTGCTTCCAAGTTTATAGGTATCATAATTTTGACCAACCGTAATATTATTAGCAGTAAAAATAATATTAGAAGTTCCTGCGTTTATATTACAACTAGCACTTGAAATTGAAGCATTAAAGTAAGGTTGGCTTTTATAATCATTAATAAAAAATGGTGAAGGATAGCGACTTCTATCATTGTAGCTAACTAAATTAACACCTGTAATATAAAAATTGGAATTAAATAAACTTAAGGTTGAGCCGCCCTCCATTAAAAAGCCTAAACATTCTATATCACTACTTTGACTTAAGATGGGATCTATTTGTATTCCTGGGATAATAGTATTTGCATCAATTCCTGTTTTTAAATGTCCCATTATAAGTGCTGCAGAAAATGATCCCCCGTTAAAAGTGTATGAATGCGGAAAGTTATTTTGTACGTTGTTCTTATCAATATTTGGAACAAATAACTTGTCTTTTAAAAGCCATTCTCCAGTAGCAACAGTTCCTGTTAAACTAGTTGCAGCAAAAATAACTCCTCCTATAAAGGGTTTTACTTTAGTAGTAATAGTTGGATACTTTTCGTACGTTTTAAACCACACCGTGCCTTTAAATCTATTAGTCATGGCCGCACTAAATTCAAGACTACCCCAAATTTGTATAAGATTATTAATGCCACTATAAAGTTGCCCACTTCTTTGCCACAGCATTGATTTAGTGTATTGTTTTGCTAAATTGCAATTAACATAAGAATTATTTGGGAACACAACAGAGTCTTCATAGGTTGGTGGACATTGAGGACCACCAATTTGATTTGTTGGCGATGCCGTTGGATTATTACTCCAATTATTACTATCCCACCAATTGCCATACGTTGTAGAATCACTAATTACAGTAGGAATAGTTCCAATCCAATAAAGGGTGCGTGGTGTTGGTGTGCCAATTATCCAGTTGGTAGTATTAGTATTTACTACTTTAAAACTGTTACTTCCTGCATTTGCAGTAATTGTTGAAGTTATAGTAGTACCATCTAAAATTAAATAATCTGCAATTAAATAGGGTGATAGATGGGAACCGGGTTGAAAAGTAAATTGAATATCTCTGAACAGATTTGGCTTTTGGCAGGCTCCAGCGATTGAAGTTGTTACCGTAGAATTTGCGGTTATTACGTTGGCAAACTGTCCTGTACAATTATGTCCTGGCATTATTTGAATTAAGGAATTAATTTTTATATTTCCATTTAAGCTAATTTCAGTATCTATAATAAGCGAATCTGCTTCAATACCTTGTTGTATTCCGCTTGGAATTGTATATCGTTCTGATGCAACTTCATTGATTGAAATGTAATTGTAATTACCTCCAGTTGCAAATATATTTGCGCCATTGGGAAAAATTAATTTTGAATTTGTTGTGTTGATTCCTAAGGGAGTATTATAAATCCATGTTCCATTATTATTATTAAGTCCTCCCTGTAAAGTAATTGTGGAATTTGAAATATCTAAAGTAGAAGTGCTATAAATGCCACCTGTTAATGATACCATATCTACATTTATATTCGACATCTTAACTTTTCCAGCAAAATAAACTGCTCCAAATTCAGAATCTGCAGTAATATTTACGGTTGATGTGTTTTGAACAGTTAATCCTGTGTTATTATTAAGAGTAAGTTTTTTATAACCGGCATTAAAATTTACAAGTGAGTTATAGCAACTCATACTATTTACAATTGGCTTAGTATCGAAATTAACTGTTACAGTTGGTGCACCTAAAGCAATGTTTGAACTTACTGTTACAGCATTAGAGGAAGTAACAAGCGTGTTATAAAAAAGTCCATTAAAATTTATAGTTCCACTTGATGTATTATCAAAATAAAGGATATTATTAAATATTAGTTTGTTACCAATGTTATTTGTTATAGTTTTTGTGAGTCCTGCTGTTGGCAATTGAAAACGAAAATCTGAATTATCAAAAAGTAATGAAACGGAACTTGGTAAATTTACTGTCAAATCACCAAACAAATCAAATCTTGAGGCGCCAGTAAAATTAATGGTTGCCGCTGTGGCAGTAGTTACTGATAAACTGAAAGTCATATTGCGGCAAGAATTCGAGGAAATTGTAATAGGAAATGTTCCGTTAGAAGTTCCAAGACCTGAATTATTATCAAAAATAACATCATCTGTTGAATTTGGAATTGCTGATGCTGCAACACTTCCAGACGATAATGACCAATTACTGGTATTGTTCCAATTACCAGGCCCGCCAATCCAGTAATAGGTTGTAGCTTTAACGTTAAATGTAAAAAGGTAAAATGAAAAAAATAAAATAAGTGATATTAATGACTTCATAAGTGTATTGATTAAGATGCTTTTACCATTATAATAATATTATGAATTTGACTATTAATGATAATTACTAATATACTTAAACCACTACCTTAAAATGGAGTATTATTAATGAGCGGGTGGATTTTATTAATAAACGGGAAAATAAATGAGGTAATGAGTTAAATCGTGATTTTAAACTAATTAAAATTTTAATTTTTCAATCTCGTTTATGGTCAATTTAGGGATTTGATAAAAGAAAGTAGAAGTGCTTTGGTTGAATCCAAAATGTATTTCTTCCTTTAAAATACTACTTAGTAATTCAAGTCTTTTTTTAATATAGTTTAATGAATTATCATTGTTTTGTTTTATAATATTTTCAAAATCTAGTTCTATACTCTGGTTCATATAAATTTTAAATAGTATATAATTTTCGGATTCTTGTATTCGAATGCTTAAATAATTTGGTTCATTTTTTTTAAATGCATGAACCATATAGTTTTCAATTATTGGTTGTAATATAAAGTTTGGTATAACATAATAATTTAAGTTAATTGACGATGAAGCTATAATAGAATAATTAAAGTGAAAATTAAACCTAATGGATTCTACGTTTAAATAGGTTTCAATTAAGTTTATTTCTTTTTCAATTGTAACAAATGTGTAGTTTAATGATTCAAAATTATGCCTTAGTAAAGCACTTAATTGATCTATAGTAGTAATTACAGTATTTGTTTGATTCTTATATACTTGAACTTTAAGTATAGACAGTAAATTGTATAAGAAGTGTGGATTCATTGCCGCTTGCAATGATTTAATTTGTGAATTTATTAATGAATATTTTAAAATGCTATTTTGAGATTTCTGATAATTGTATTTTAGAAATATATAGGTTCCAATTAACATGAGCGATAAAAATAGGATTACCCAAAACGGATATTTAAGATAGAATGGTTTTGTTAGAGTAAAGCTTAAGGATTTTGATACGTTATTATAATATCCCTTTGTGTAAACATTAAGAGTGTATTGTCCTTCTTCAGGAAGAAATAAATTTAATTTATTGTTGCTGGTTTTTACATCATATGAAACAATTTTGTTGTTTTTACTTAATGAATAATAGTAGTCAGTATTATAATACTGATAATCATAAAAATCAACACCTATTAAAATGTTCTGGTTTGAACTATTGGTTTTGGTGACTGTTGGACTGATTTTATATATGTTTAGTATTGGAAAATAATTTTTATTTATATTTCTTAAAATAGAAATGTCTTTATGAAATATTTTTCTTTGAGATGAATAAAATAGGTTGTTGTTTTTTGTTGTCCAATCTTCAACAATGTGATTCGTTTTATGCAGAAGTATAGTGTAATTTGGCTTCTCTTCAACAAATAAATTGTTATAATATATATTACTGCTTCTAATGTTTTTTTCTTTTTCTGTTATGTTTAGGTTTGTTTTGTTTTGGGGTTTTTGAGTAGTTGTGTCATATGTGTTAAGCTCTAAATCTGTTAAGTAGTAGTTAGCATTTACTTTTACTACATATCCGTCTTTATATTTAAAAAAGTCATTTAATCTAAATCCCCATCTTTTTTTATAAATTTTCTCTGTATTTGTGTTAAAAGTATATGATGAAAATTTTGATTGAAACAGAATTGTGTTTTCATAAACTCTGTAGTTTGTTATTTTTTCATCAAAATTATAATATGTTTTACATGTACTAGGAGTTAAATTTGAAATCTTATTATCTGCAAAAACAATTAAACTAGTGTCGTTTTTTATTTCTAAAAAGTATGGGGAGTTTGTGAATTCAACTTTCGAAAAATTTTCTTCAAATAAATCAGTTGATGTGTAAACGCCTTCATCAGTTGAAATGAACGACAAACCTCCGTTTTGAAAAAATGAATTTACTTTAATGTTTTGCAGGTGATTATATGTTTTTCCTGTTTTAGAATTTACAACGAATAAATTTGTGTATTCGTTTGAAATTATAAGGTAGTCATTATAAAATTTTACGTCATTTGTAATTTTATTATAGGGATATTTAAAAATGAATTGTTCCTTTTTGGTATCGAAAACATAAATACTATCGTTGGTTTTTAAACAAATTTTATTATTTAGTTCTTCATATACCTTGTTTACCAGTATGTTTGAATTTAGCTTATAATTAGAATTATTAGATAAGTTAACTATTTTATTTTCTGTAAAAAGAAAATAGTTGTTACTATACATTAAATAATTATTATCACAATTTGATTTTGTTTTTCTAAGAAGATTAAATTTATAATCAAAGTATAACAGAAATCCATCAGAAGTGCTCATTATGAAGCTGTTATTTAAATGTATAACACTAATGATAAAACTATTAAATGTTATTTTTTTTAGTAATGAAAAATCAGAATTAGTAATCAATAATTCTTTTGAGTACGTTACAAAAAAATAATGTGAGTCGGTTTTAAAAACTCTAATCATTGAATAATCACTGAAGCTACTTTGTTCAATGTTTTTTTTCTGTAAATTGTATTTAATTACACTCTTTCCCTACACGACGCTCTGCCGATCAGATCGGAAGAGCGTCGTGTAGGGAAAGAGTGTA
>CALMMX010000280.1 GCA_937868545.1 uncultured Bacteroidota bacterium | reverse complement strand
AATTGAATTTAAAAATGACTATCCTTCTTTTGTTAGTAATTCATTTGCAGCATTTCCTTCTTTTTGTTATGATTTCATATTGAATAAAAGAAATACAGAAATTTATGTCAGCGGAATATCAAATTCAATGTATGGATTATCTTTTGGATTAGGTGTAGCTGGTAGTCAAGTTACTCAGGCTAACAAGTATATTAAGTATTTTGTTACTGTTAAGAATTATATTGATGGCGTAAATTTATTTATTCAACAACCAACAAATTTAAATGCTATAAAAGAAATAGACACTGATGGAAAATTTTTAGGCACATGGAATAAAATGGTTTTAATAAGCGATGGAGTTTATTTTTCAGCTTTTGCTAAAGAAATTGGAAAAATATTTGTCACTAAATATAAAAACATTAAAATCTCCCTTAAAACTAAATTATCTACTCAACAAATACAAGATATTGATAATGTTGCCAATAAAATCGAACAAGAGTTAGTTGCTGATGGGGAGCAAATAGTTGATGATTTGATAAGCTCATCTCTATCTAATGTCTCGTCTATCATTAACAGAATAGATGATTTGGGACTAACTGCTTTGAAAAACGAAATCAATTCATTAGATGCCGTTGCAAAAACTAAATTCTTAGATGATTTTTCGGGAGCTAGTGATGATGCTTTAAGGGCAATAGACGGTAACACTTCATTGGTTAATTATTGGAAGATTAATGGAAATTTTATAAAGAATAGAGTATATCCCAATGTTAGACATAAAGTTTGGGATGATACGAAGAATGCAATTATTGTGAAAGCTGACCCAACTGAAACTAAAATCTTAAATGCTATTGAAAATGCTCCACCACCTGGCAATAAAGTTGTAATGGCAGGAGCTTATTCTCCTGATTTACCAACTTCAAATGTTACGATAAAGTATAATGATAAAAATTTCAACGTATCTTACTTAGAAGATGAATTAAAACAGCATTTAGAATACCTACAAATGATAAAAAATGATTTTGATAATGGAGGTAAATTGTATCAAAAACTTTACTCAAATGTCCCAGAATTTAAAATTCAAAATGCAGAGATTGCTGGTACACATGCAGAAGTTATAGCAACAAATGAAGTCATTATTCAGTTAAAAGCTGATAATAAATTTAGTGGTATACAAGATTTAAACAAAATACATGTCCTAGTAAAGGGGCGTGCCTCACTTGGTAATATGTGTAGATGTCCACATTGTTTTCAAATATTAGATGGGGTAAAAATGATTGGTAATCAATAAACAGTTTATGAAAAAAGAAATAATAATAAAGCAAAATAAATTTGATTTTTATTTATTTGAAGAATTCAACATTTGGAGATGCTTAGAAAATAGAAATCTAATACAAGGATTTGAATTAGACTTAGAAATTGAAGATGAAAAGTTTGAATGGCTAGATATTGAGAAGTTCATCTCTTTTCTTGGAGAAAATCTGGAGTTGAAAATGAATAATATTCACTCTTCAAAAAAAGTTTTAAAAAACTATTTCAATGAAGTATTTAAAGAATCTCAAATAACTTCTGAATTCATTGAATTTAAATTAGTAAGTATAATTTACAAAGGGTATTGTAAAAATATAAACTTAAGTAATCAATTTGAATATGATTTGATTTTTTATCCTGAAAGAAATAATAGTCCCACTGAAGATTTTGGAAGCCATAATTGGCATTCCAATTTTAGAAATAATATTTTCCTTGGTGTTTATTGCGATAGAATTTAATAGTATGGATTTTAGAATATTTGTCGTTCCCCCCGCTCGCTCGGATTTCTAATCCATGCGATAACACATAAAGTACTGATAGAATAAAAATAATATGTCAACAAAATATAAAGCAACCATACAAGATATAGAGATTTAAGAAAGTATATATAATAACTGTAAAATTAAACCAAGAGAAAAACATTAAAATTATTGCCGATGCGTGGCATTCATTGATTAATTAAACCTAAAACGTGATAAAAAAACAAATTACATACATAGTATTTTTTAGCTTACTATTCATAAGCACAGTACTTCGTTCGCAAAACGATAGTATGCTAGTTAATTATATTGTGTCTTTAGATCAAAAGGTGCAGGATGAGCACAGAGAAATTGGAGTATTAGACCCCGATAGTATTTCCTCTTTACCTATTGGTATTGTAAAACAATTAGGAGTTATTAAATACGCTATATGTATTGATAGTGCAAGGTTTACACCAGGTATGTCAAAATTCTCTGCCTATGCCGCTATCGAAATGCCTGGCACTGGTAAAAAAATGGCATTTGCTGCTAAAAATATTGGCTTTAATCCTAAAGGAGTTTATTCTACTAACAGTTCAAAATTAATGCTCGTAAGCGAACACCGTATTAAAATTAGTCCTAAAGTAATCATGATTTTAAAACCCGATGGCACAAACTATGTAGAATGGGATTGTAACGGTTTTAAAACAATTAATTTAAAAGGTTACTTTGAGTTTAGTAATACCATGCTTATACCCGACCCCGAGGTAAGTTCAGATTCTATTGTAAAAGCAAGTTTCGAGGTTCACGCAAATGATTTGCATAATTTTTTAGCTCAAATAAACATTACACCTTTCTGCATAAAGGGAATGAAAGATTTTGCTTTTTCTGTATCGGATGCAACAGTTGATTTAAGTGAATTAGCAAACGCATCTAGTATGGCATTTCCAAGTGGCTATCCAAACGCCTATGGTTCATCTCCCGAAATGTGGACAGGCTTTTACATGAAGCAATTCAAAGTAAAACTTCCTAAAGAAATATCAAAAGGAGAAGGAAGAATGGAAGTATCTGCTACCAATTTTTTAATTGATAAAATGGGAGTATCTGGTTATTTTCAAGTAGCCAATTTATTTAGTACAAGCGAAGGTAATATGAGTGGTTGGGCTTTTTCTATCGACCAATTAGGTGTTAATATTGTTACTAATCATTTAAACGGAGGTAACATTGCAGGTTCTGTTATAATTCCAGTTAATGAAAATTCGGGATTAAGTTATTCCGCAACTTTTTTTCAAAATCAAACTACTAACGAAACCGATTATCAATTTACTTTATCTCCAACCAATAATTTAAATGCTACTATTTTAGCTGCGCAGTTAGATATTTACCCTTCGTCTTCAATTACTGTTGCAAAACAAGGCGGTGGTAAATTTAAACCAACAGCCGTTTTAAACGGAAAAATATCATTTGGCAGTGGAAATTTTGCTGCTAAACATTTAGATTTTGAACAAGTAACCATTATTAGTGATGCACCATATTTAACAAGTGGTGTTTTTGCTTTTGTAAATTCAAGTAATGCTGGTAGCGATAGTTTAAATGAAAGTTCAACTGATGCTCCCAAAGCTGGAGGTTTTAATATATCAATACAAAACTTAACAATTATTATAAGTCAAAGTGCCCCAGCAATTAAGGTTACCGCTGGGTTAAATTTTATGAGTGAAGGTGGTAACAGCTTAGGTGTTATTGCAGGTGTTACCTTACTAACTAAAATAGAATCTGAAACGATAGATGGCATTACAAAAAACAAATGGAAATTTAACAGAGTAAGATTAGATGATATTGGTATTGATATACAAACACAATCCTTTAAATTAAAGGGCTTAATAATATTTAAAGATGATGACCCTGTTTATGGCAAAGGCTTTTTTGGGGGCATTCAATTTATGATGGACGGAGTATTAAGTTCACCCGCTGAAGTAAATGTATGGTTTGGAAAAAAAGAGGATTACAGATATTTTTATGTTGATGGAACTATACCATACACCATACCAATTGGGTATGGATTAGCTATTTATCGTTTTATGGGAGGTTTGTATTATCACATGAAA
The DNA here is from genome assembly GCA_937868545.1 of uncultured Bacteroidota bacterium. GTDB lineage: Bacteria > Bacteroidota > Bacteroidia > B-17B0 > Aurantibacillaceae > UBA4416. The sequence continues at coordinate 13,105 of CALMMX010000280.1, read as the reverse complement.
CAGCCAGGCAATGGCGTTAATTTAGCAAGTGGGTTATATACACCAGTATTTGGTGCAGCACAAACCTACATACCCGATAATACAGTAAGCATAGGCTTTAAGGCAGGAGTTACAATAGGTACAATGGGAGATCCAAAACCATTTAATGGGGATGTGGCTTTAGAAGTACAATTTAATAGTATGGGGGGATTAAATTTCATAAAAGCTACAGGCGATGTATTTTTCATGGCAGATATACCAGAACGTATGTCAAAACCTACAAATGAGATTCCAATTGTTGGTAGCATGCTAATGCTTTATGATAATGTTAATAAATCCTTTCATGCGGTATTAGGTGTACAGGTTCATTATGATCCTATTACTGGAGGTGGTCAAACAATTTTACATTTTGAGCCAGGCAAATGGTATGTATGTGTTGGTAAACCTTCTAATAGGTGTTGGGTAGATATTTCAGGAATACATTTGGATTCCTATTTTATGGTTGGTAATTCAATTGAACCAATTCCTACCTTACCAACAGAAGTAGTTTCTTTATTTGGCGGAAATTTAAGTTTGCCAAACCAACGTGATGAAAACAAATTAACCACAGCCAAAGGCATGTGTTTAGGCGCAAGTTTAAATGCTGGTACAAGTAAAGAAGTTGGGTTTAGTTTCTTTAAAATTTATGGAGGCTTTTCTATTGTAGTTGGTTTTGATGCCATGTTGGCAAACTATGATGAAAGTTACCATTGTAGTGGTTCAACCAATAAAATTGGTGTAAATGGCTGGTATTTGCAAGGGCAAGTTTATGCAGCTATGCAAGGTGCTGTTGGCGTAAAAGGAGAAATAGAAATTGCCGAAGTTTCAAAAAGTTTTGATTTTACTGTATTAAGTGGTTCAATAGCTGCAGTCTTATACGCTGAATTACCAAAACCATCTTATTTACAAGGAGCTGTAACTTGCCAATACAATATACTAAACGTAGTTAATGGAAGTTTTGATTTTGACTTTCATACAGGGCAATCATGCAGTATAATTCAAAACTAATTATGAAATTATTTCAAATATATAGTCTTTTTATATTGATTTTTATTACATCATATTTAAAAGCTCAAGACCAAAATAAAAATGACTTTTCAGCAAAAGTATTTGTAGATAAGGGTAAAATTTTAATAAGATGGGTACCTACTAATTCACTAACTTTTGAATTGGCTAAAAAATACGGGTATAAAATTGATAGAATAACACTAAGTAATAATTTAGTTCCAAAAGACACAAGTGCTTTTACAGTTTCATATAAAGTAACTCCGCAAACACTATTTCCATTAGATGAAAAAAATAAAAAATGGTTAGAACTTTTTGAGAAAAATGAAGGCACAGCAATTGTTTACGATGCTTTGTTTAAAAAAAATAAAACAACAGAAACAACACAAAAAGACAAAGAAAATGCTGACAAAATGAAATTTGGCTTGGTATTACTTAGTTGTGATTTAGATTTAAACCTAGCAAAAGCTACAGGATTATATTGCGAAGATGAAAACATTGATAATAAATCTATATACGCTTACCGAATAACTTTGGGAGCTCCAAAAGGAGTAAAATATAAACCTTATATTTTCACTATTGATTCAAAACAATTAACAAAGTTGGCTAAAATAAATAAACTAAAAAGTAAATCAGGAATTAAATCCACAAAATTATCTTGGAATGTAAGTGAAAATAAACATGATTATACAGGCTATATTTTTGAACGTTCAAATGACAGTATAACATTTGAAAGAACAAACAAAACACCCTTTGTTTTTATGACTTCTCAATATAATAGAGATTTAAAAGAAGGCGTTTTCACAGATTCTCTGCCACAAAGTGGGGTAATTTATTTTTACAGAGTAAGAGGGCTTTCTCATTTTGGAATTTTGGGAGAACCTTCAAATGTAGTTAGGTGCATAGGTAAAAGTGGCTTTAATACTTATCCATATATTGATAGTGTAAGTACAATTAAAAACAAAACTATAAATGTATATTTTCATATGCCAAATTATAATTTAAACAAATTAAAAGGGTATTGTTTATATAGAGCTAGTAGCGTTGATGGTAAATACGAATTAATAACAAAAAATAATTTACCATCAAATGCAACCGTATTTACCGACGAAAAACCAATGATGTCAAATTACTACAAGGTTTTTGCCATCAATATTGAAAATGATTCTGTAAGTTCACATCCTACTCTTGGCCAGTTGGCAGATGAAGATCCTCCAAGTCCTCCCAAAGGATTAAGGGCAGCAATAGACACAACAGGAAAAGTTATTTTATCTTGGGATAAAAATACTGAAAAAGATTTAAAAGGATATAGAGTATATAAAATGAATACTTTAAAAGAAGAGCCTGTGGAAGTTGTATCAAAATATATTTTAGAAAATAATTTTGTAGATACGATTACCCTAAATACGCTTACTGAAGATATTTATTACACAATTAATGCAGTTGATAATAGTTATAATAACAGTAAACAATGTGCACCTATTAAATTAAAAAAACCAGATAGAATCCCTCCTGTAAAACCTATTATAACAAAATTATTTCATACAGATACTACAATGATATTGACATGGATAAATAGCACCAGTAAGGATGTTGTAAGAACTGAATTGTTTCAGATTTCAAATAATAAAAAAACCAAACTGAGAGAATTTTGTCCACCTGATTCAACATCGAAACATATTGATTATCTCATTGAAAATGGACAGTCTTATTCATACGAGATAATAGCTATTGATGATGATGGAAATAAATCAAGCATGATTTCTAATCCAATGTTATTTGAAACAGGAGTAAGACCGAAAATTAAAAATATTGAATTTGTTGTTGATTATGATCACAAGCAAATTCATCTAAAATGGAAATATTCACAAAAAGACCTTTATAATTTTACCATTTATAAATCAAAAGGAAATAATACTCCTTTTTATACATATAAAACATTAAGCCCAACTCAATTTAATTTTTTTGATAAAGATTTAGAAGTTAGTAATATATATAAATATAAAATTAAAGCAATATTTAACTCTGGAGCTGAAAGTATAATTAGTGATGAGATAGAAATAAAATATTAAATGTAAAATGTATCACACTTTAAATGTGTTAAAAACATTTAGATTTTTCTTAGCTAATTTCATTTACTTGCTTTTTACCATTTTGTGTTTTATGAAATATTTTAGTTACTCATTACTCACAAAACACTTCATTACTTAAATCAATTCTAAACTATCTTTTATTTATTCTTTTAGTCTTAAAACTACTATTCAATCCAATAATTCTATAAAAAAATGTTATGGAAATTGATAAAATTAAAAAATAGAAGCTGTTTAAAATTTATAATTATCTTTACAGACTATGGAAAAAAGAGTTCGTTTAAGATTTGCACCAAGCCCAACAGGTGGCTTGCACATGGGCGGCGTTCGTACCGCATTATTTAGTTATTTATTTGCCAAAAAACATGGTGGCGATTTTGTTTTACGTATAGAAGATACAGATCAAACACGTTATGTAAATGGTGCCGAAGAATATATCATTAATGCACTTAAATGGTGTGGTATTGAGCCTAATGAAGGCGTTGGTTTTGGTGATGGCCCTTATGCACCATACCGCCAAAGTGAACGTAAAGAATTAGGAATTTATAAAAAATATGCTGATCAATTAATTGCTTCAGGCAATGCCTATTTAGCTTTTGATACATCAGAAGAATTAGATGAAATGCGCAAACGCTTAGAGGCTGCAAAAGTTGTGGCTCCTCAGTACAATGCTGTTACTCGTCAAAACATGAAAAACTCATTAGCGCTTAGTAGTGATGAAGTTTCTAAACTTATTGAGAGTGGTGCGCCATATGTTGTGCGTTTAAAAGTGCCTCGTAATGAGGAAATTCGTTTTCATGACATTATTCGTGGTTGGGTAACTGTAAATTCTACTCAAGTAGATGATAAAGTTTTATTAAAATCGGATGGTATGCCAACTTACCATTTAGCGCATATTGTGGATGATATTGAAATGAAAATCACACATGCAGTGCGTGGTGAAGAATGGCTGCCAAGTGCGCCTTCGCATGTATTAATTTATCGCTATTTAGGTTTAGAAAACGAAATGCCTAAACTTGCTCATCTTCCATTAATTTTAAAACCTGATGGCAATGGTAAACTTTCTAAAAGAGATAAATCAGGCTTACCGATGTTCCCAATTAATTGGCACGATGAACGCACTGGCGAAAGCTATGTAGGTTATCGCGAATCTGGATTCACACCAGATGCATTTATAAATATGTTAGCACTATTAGGATGGAATCCTGGTGATAATAGAGAAATTATGTCGAAAGAAGAATTAATAAATGAATTTTCTTTTGAAAGGGTAAATAAATCAGGGGCAAAATTTGACCCTGAAAAAACGAAATGGTTTAACCAACAATATTTAAGAATGCGCTCTAATGAAGAGTTAGCAGATTCTGTAATACCTTTATTAGAAGCAAAAGGAATTAAGAAAGATAAAGCATTTGTAACAGAATTTTGTAGATTAATAAAAGAAAAAGCACATTTTATTACAGAATTTTATGATTTAGGATCGTACTTTTTTGTTGCGCCAACAAGTTTTGATGAGAAGGTAATGACAAAAAAATGGAACGAAAATTCTAAAGCTACTTACACCAAATTAACAGAAAAATTAAACGCATTGCCAACTTGGACAATTGATTCGATTCATAATTTATTTACTGAAGTTGAACCAGAATTAGGGAAAATAGATATGCAATTAGTTCGTGTACTTACAACAGGAGTTGCAGGTGGTGCGCAATTATTTGATATGCTTGCTTTACTTGGCAAAGAAGAAGTAATAAATAGATTAAATTCATCACTAACTAAATTATAAAACACTATGCATTCATTATTAAAACAAAATTTATTTTTCATTAAAGAACATGTTGGCATGTTTAAAGCAGCCAATAATTTTGACATCTATAAACCAGATACTCAAGAGTTAATAATGACATGCCGCGAAGAACAACTAGGTGGTTTTACAAAAATGTTACGTTTTACTGATTACAAACGTATGACTCCTTTTCATATTGAAATAAAGTCAACTACAGGCGAAAAAGTTTTAACTGTAAAACGTGGAGTTTCTATTTTCCTTTCTACAGTTGAAGTGTTTGATGGAAATGATCAACTTGTTGGGCGTTTTAAACAAAAGTTCTTTTCAATAGGTGGGAAATTCGACATTTTAGACCCAAATGATAACATCATTTGTACTTTAAAAGGAAAATGGACTAGCTGGGATTTTAAATTTATTCGTGATAATAATGAATTAGCACAAGTAAGTAAAAAATGGGCAGGACTTGGTAAAGAATTATTTACTACTGCCGATAATTACATGCTCTCAATAAACGAAACTGTTGGTAAAGAAGATAATGCAAGAATCTTAATTTTAGCTGCAGTTATGTGCATTGATATGGTTATAAAAGAATAAATGGAATTATACAGCGATGCATATTTTATGAATGAGGCTTTGAAAGAAGCTCGTAAAGCATATGATGCAGATGAAGTGCCTGTAGGTGCTATTGTAGTTGCTGAAAATAAAATTATTGCAAGAGCTCATAATTTAACCGAAAGATTAAATGATGTTACAGCGCATGCAGAAATGCAAGCAATAACATCTGCAGCAAATGCAATTGGTGGAAAGTATTTAAATGATTGTGCTTTGTATGTTACTCTTGAACCATGCTTGATGTGCGCTGGAGCATTGCATTGGAGCCATATTACAAAAATTGTTTATGGTGCAAGTGATGAAAAAAAAGGTTTTTCAAAAATTAACCAAACCGTATTGCATCCTAAAACCGTTGTTGTAAAAGGGATATTGGAAAATGAATGCGCCTCTATTTTAAAAGATTTTTTTGCACTAAAAAGAAAATAAAAAATTATGAATTTAGATTTAAAAAATAAGCATGCCATAGTTTGTGGTAGTACTCAAGGAATAGGAAAAGCTATTGCATTAGAATTAGCAAATTTAGGTGCAAGCGTTACTTTAATTGCTCGTAACGAAGATGCTTTAAAAATTACAAAACAAGAATTAAACACGTCTGCTGGTCAACTACATTCATACTTATGTGTTGATTTTAGTAAGCCACAAGAATTAAAACAAATTGTTGAAGCCTATTTGCAGCGTCAACCATTAGTACATATTTTAATTAATAATACAGGTGGACCTCCAGCTGGACCAATTCATCAAGCTAAAACAGAGGAATTTTTATCTGCCTTTAATAATCATTTAATTTGTAATCATATTTTAGCACAAGCTTGTTTAGAGAGCATGAAAAATGCTAAGTACGGACGTATTATAAATATAATTTCTACATCCGTAAAACAACCATTAGCAAATTTAGGCGTGTCAAATACTATTAGAGCAGCAGTTGCTAATTGGAGTAAAACGTTGGCAAGCGAAGTGGCAAAGTTTAATATTACAGTTAATAATGTTTTACCAGGTGCAACAGCAACACAACGTTTAAGCACAATTATTGAAAATAAATCAACAAAACTAGGACATGCTAAAGATGATGTAACTAAGGAAATGATTTCTGAAATACCAATGGCTCGCTTTGCAGAAGCATCTGAAATTGCTAATGCAGTTTGCTTTTTAGCATCGCCTGCAGCATCATACATTACTGGTATTAATTTACCAGTTGATGGAGGAAGAACTGCTTGTTTGTAAAATAAGTTCTATGCAATATCCTACAGTGTTTTACGTTAAATTATTTCGTAAATTGTAGTATTAAATAATGAATATCTATTCTCAAAAACAACAATGGAAATTAGGGCTGTTTATAGTAGCCTTAATCATTGTTTTTACATCGTTGTGGTATACTAACAAATTAGTAACCTCTATTGCTAATGATGAAAAAAGTAAAATAAAATTATGGGCAGATGCAGTGCAGAAAAAAGCCAAGCTTGTAAAATTCACTAACGATTTATTTCAAAAACTACAAACCGAAGAACGTAAAAAAGCAGAATTGTATGCTTTAGCTACTAAGCAATTAAATAATGAAATGTCTGATATTTCCTTTGTGTTAAAGGTATTGCAAGATAACACAACCGTTCCGGTAATTCTAGCTGACGACAAAAACAACATTGTGGCTTCACGAAATTTTGATTCAACTATTGCTAATAGTAAAGAAGGCATGGCTAAAGAATTTGAGCAAATGAAACATTTGTATCAGCCAGTGGAAATTGATGTTTATAAAGGGCAAAAAAATTACTTGTATTATAAAGATAGTCGTTTATTTAATGACATTAAAGTTGTTTTCGATAGTTTAATAAAATCGTTTATTTCTGAAGTAGCAATTAATAGTGCGGCAGTGCCTGTAATTTATACCGATTCCACTAAACTCAATATTATTGCATTTGGTAATATTGATTCTTCGAAAATTAGTAATGATGCTAAAATAAAAGCTACCATAGTAAATATGGAAAATCAAAACACTCCAATTGAAGTTGATTTAGGTGAAGGAACCAAAAACTATATATTTTATGAGCAATCGCCATTACTTACACAACTAAAATATTACCCTTACATTCAATTTGGTGTTATTGGATTATTTTTATTAATAGCCTATGTTTTGTTTAGTACTGCGCGCAAAGCTGAACAAGACCAAGTATGGGTTGGTATGAGTAAAGAAACAGCTCATCAATTAGGTACTCCATTATCATCTTTAATGGCATGGACAGATTACTTAAAAGCAAATGGAACGGATGAGAGCATTGTAACAGAAATGAATAGAGATGTTATGCGCTTGCACATGATTACGGAACGTTTTTCTAAAATTGGATCACAACCAACTTTACAAGATGAGGATATTTGCGCCATCTTAAAAAATGCCATTGATTATTTAAAGCAACGCACTTCTAAAAATGTAAATTACATTGTTGATATTCCAAATACAGAAATTCATACTCAATTATCGGCTCCATTATTTGAATGGGTAATAGAAAACCTATGTAAAAATGCAGTAGATGCCATGGATGGCAAAGGTGAACTTAAAATAACAGTTACAGATATACCGGAGGGAGTTATAATTGATTTAGCAGATACAGGAAAAGGAATTCCAAAATCAAAACATAAGGCTGTTTTTAAACCAGGCTTTACCACTAAAAAAAGAGGTTGGGGACTTGGATTATCACTTTGTAAACGAATTATAGAAAATTACCATAATGGTAAAATTATAGTTTTACATAGTGAAGAAAATAAAGGTACTACGTTTAGAATTACTTTAAATAGAGGTTAATCAACTTATTTATTATAAATTCTTATCCATTTGCTTATAGTAAATAAGAAAGAATATTGTAAAAAATAAAGAGTATAGTATATTAAAGAAAAATTGAAAAGTGTAAATATCTAATAATAAAAAGGTAATTACCCTTGTAAAAAACATCAAAATAAACAGTTGCACTCCCCACTGTTTCATATGCCAAATACCAATTACTGAAATAAATTGAAGTGTTATTATTATTCCCAAAATCATTGGAATAAAATCGCCCATTTTTTTTACTGAAGGCATAAATAACATTGGAAATGCTAATAGAATTAATATTATGGAGATAATACTTATAACACCTATTATTTTTGGTCGTTCTACTTTTGCCATTTTAATTTGTTCTTATAGCCTCAACTGGATCGAGTTGTGAGGCACCATATGCGGGAATAAAACCTGAGATAATTCCAATAAGTACTGAAACAGATAATCCTAAAATAATATTTGAACGGGTAAGGGTAATTTCCATATCAATTACAGAATGGGCAGCTAAGGTTAAAAGATAAATTAATACTAAACCAATAATTCCTCCAATTAGCGATAAAAAAACAGCTTCAAATAAAAATTGAGATAATATGAAGAAATTTTTAGCACCCAAAGACTTTTGAATACCTATTATATTTGTTCTTTCTCTTACAGAAACAAACATAATATTTGCAATGCCAAAACCACCTACTAAAATTGAAAATCCTCCAATAATTGCGCCAGCAATACTAACCATATCAAATAAAGGATCGAAATTTTTGCTGAGCAAATTAGTTTCATTTAAGGCGAAATTATCGTCTGCCATGGGTTTTAAACCACGTATTGTTCTCATTGCCCCAGTGATTTCATCTTTAAGTTGAGCATTAGAAACACCAGGCTTTGCTTTTGCAGCAATAAATGGATCACTGTTTTCTGATTTCACATCCATCATAAGCCTTGCGAAATTATATGGAACAATGGCTTGATTATCCATACTATTACCAAGCATACTCTCCCCTTCTTTTTTAATAAGACCAATTACTTTACAATTTCTACCGGCAACTTTAATAATCTTTCCTATTGCATTTTCATTATTTGGAAATAACCCTTGTGCAATTGTATATCCAAGAATAACAACATTATAGCCACCCTCTACCTCATCCTCTCTAAAATAGCGTCCATCAGAAATATCAAATGCTTTTATTTTACCATATTCAAAAGACCATCCAGAAACTATAGCATTTTCAACTGCATTATTTAAATGCTTTAAAGTTTTCCGTGCACCAATTCTAAATCCTATGACTTCGGCTCCTTTTACTTTTCTTTGCAATTCAGGTAATTCGCTATAAATAGGAACAGGGCGATTCATGTATTTCCACCAAGGATAATCTGGTCCAAATGACCAAGGCCACTTCATTACAAATACTACATTATCTCCTAAACTTTGAACACTGCCTTTAATATTTCTTTCGAGGCTATCAACAATAGTAAATACAGTAATAATGGCAAAAATACCTATTGTAATACCTAATAAACTCAAAAATGTACGTAGCTTATTAGATACAAGGGCTTGCCATGCAAAAATGATGCTTTCTTTTAATAATGTAATTACCACAGCTTAAAGATACAAAAAGGATCTATTTGCTTAGAAAAAATACGTCAGTGGTAAGCAAATCATATCAACGGAAAAGTTCTAAAAAAAAGTCGTTTTTAAGGAAGTTTAATAAATCGCTTCTCTATTTTCAAAATTTTACGATGTGTATTAACATCAACTAAATGAAAGTTTAATGTATGATAAATATTACCTTTCTTCTCATCAATAAAAACATCAACCTTACCAGTAAAAAAATAATCATACTTGATGCGTTTTGCTAACATATTACAATCATCCAACGCTTTCTTTAGAGAATCAGCAGAAATCTTATTCCTTTTAATATTTTGTAATTTTTCATAATAAAAACCAAAACTCTTTAATGTAAAAATACCATCTTTTAATATTAAACTTTCAATATTCGATACCAAAATTATACCATCATAATAATATGGCTTATTAAAATTAACACTTATGGAATCAATAATTATTATAGGCTTTCTACCATGCTTAGATACAAATGATTTAACCCATGACTCCGAATTTAATAACTTAACTAATGTATCTGCATACATTTCTGAATCATTATTGTCATAATATTTATCAACTTCTCCCCTACCATTTTTATTATTACTTATTTTTTCAACTACTTTACTTGATTCTAAAACAGTAAATAATAAAACCAAAAGCGACACTAATAGTATTTTTTTCATAATTAATTTTCTATATATATATATATATGGATTTTAATTTTTTTTTGATACTTGAAATATTCAGTTTACAGTTTTAAATAAAAGTTGCCTAAATAAACTAGTTTAAAATAGTAACCTTTAAAATAAGATTAATATTCTTTTTCCAATTTATACCTTATTACTTGAATTAACTATTATTTTTATTTCAAAAAAACATTTGCAATAATTAATAAACTAAAAAAGTCTCTTACTTTAAAATTGGGACAAAAGCGTCATAATCATATGGTAAATGATCCATGGTTGTATAATTAAGTACATTTAATTTAACGTTTGGATTTACTACTATTGTATCTATTTTTGAATTACCAACCGTGGAATTCAAATTTACAATAACTTTAGTTTGATTATTGGTAACTGGAATTTTAGAGTACGCAATGGTTGATGGTAAACTTTGCCAGCTCCTAGTGTCACTTGAACCAGTGTTTCTATTGTAGTTTAAACTACTAGAATTTGAACTACATGTAGGATTTGCAATTTGCCTTTTTAAATTAGCGATATCAGAGTCTGCTTTCTTCTTTGCAATATCCATTTCTTTAATTTTCTTAGCTCTTTCATCTTCAGACTTCAATGCCGCAAGCTCCAATTCAGCTTTCTTTCTTGCCTCATCAACAGCTTTGTATTTCTTTTGCAAATCTTCTTCAGCCTTTTTCTTATTAGCAGCCCTTTCTGTTCTTCTTCTTCTAAGCTCTTCTGTAATTAAACTATTAATTGAACCTTCTAATTCTGAATACGATAAAGGACTAATATGCATGCGTTGCGCAATATTTTCTGCAACAGTAGTTTGGTAATTATGCTCATTACTTATAACCGACATAGAATTATATACACTCACTGGTTCAACACTCACATAGTATGAAACGCTTATTCTATTGATATTTGAAGATGCCAATTCCTTAGCATCTGCAAATGAAATAGAAAGAGGAATTTGCACATTAGCTTCCTTAGAAAATGCAAACATATTTATTACATTCGTTTTCACTAAGTTTAAATTGAACTGCTGATGTTTTTTTACAGGACTTATTCCATTTTCCCAAAAAAATAGTACATTATTGGTTGATGTATCTTTTACATCATTATAGGATACATTAAACTTTTCACAGTAAAAATCTCTTTCATTTATTCTACCTGCTTTGTTAGCTATATTAATAACATCGGCAATAAGCTGATTAGGAATATTTACTCCTAAATAACCATTCATGCCATACTTATCATATAATGCTACAGCATCTTTATAAGATAAAAGAGCATCATCATAATTACCCATTTTTTCATAAATAACACCTTGCAAAACTTGAGCGAAAGGGTCTATTCTAGCTTCATCCCTAAACATTCTTTTTTCACTCATTTCATTTATCTTTAGATTAATTCGTCTAGCTTCAACTAATGCTTCATCATTATTACCAAGGTATAAATAATTTAAAGCTTTATAATAATGCACCAACACTTTATCAATTTGAGATCCATCGTAAGAATACTTTTTTGAATCCTCCATACCTATATCTGCATTATTAAAAAACACATTGCTAGAATCGTATTTTTTTCTTAAGTGGTAAAGTTTTCCTAATTCTAAATTCAATAAAATACCATGTTTTTTTGTTGTATAAAAACTATTATGATTAAGATTATATTCGGCTTTGTTGTAATCCCCAGCATATAAACTTTTTCTATATACAGAAAGTGTTTCAGTAGAAATGTTATTTGAGTTTTTTTTACTAGCTCCACAAGCTATCAAAAAAAATAACGCTAATAATCCTAAAATAACCTTAATCATAATTATACAATTCTAGTTTTTAATTTCTTTTATGATTTGTTTATCACCAAACCAAACTACTTCATTAGATTGCAAATCGGTTAACTGAAGAACAATTTTATAAGTAACAGTTTTTCTTCTTTTGTAAGAATCAACATTTGATACAATATCACCTTGCATAATATAATCTGCTCCCATTTCTAAACCAAACGATTTCATAGTACTTTGGCTGGCATTATCTTGTTGATCTGCACGCTCACCTCTTAATTCTTTACGTTTTTCGCCACCTTGCACCAATTTAATATCTCCTTGATTTATAAATGATTTTTCCAAATCAAGCATAAACATGTCAGCATCAATATGCTCGTGGCTTTTATTTTTTACAAACCCTACAATAACTGCCGGTTTTTTCATATTCTTCAATACAAAAGCATTTAACCATTGTCCAGAATGACATTCTTTTATCAATTCTTGAGCAGTTACTCTCGAATCAATTTCATTCCATCTTCCACTTAAATCTTTCACTTCACTTTCTGCAATTCGTGCAACTTTTCTATTACAAGATTGAGTTACTAATAATGTAAAAACTGTTACTGAGGCAATTAATATCTTTTTCATATGACTTTTATTTTAAATTATTTATAAATATATAAAACTTACTTAAGGTTCAAATTATTAATGTTTTAAGATTGACCAGATGGCTAAACCTAAAAATGCTGTATTCA
>CALMMX010000279.1 GCA_937868545.1 uncultured Bacteroidota bacterium | reverse complement strand
CATTTGGTAGATTAAGACCATTGCATACAAATGCAGTGATTTTCGCCTTTGTTGGAAACGGTATTTATATGGGTGTTTATTATTCGTTACAACGTTTATTAAAAGCTCGTATGTATAGTGATTTACTGAGTAAAATCCATTTTTGGGGATGGCAATTAATTATTGTATTAGCTGCAGCAACTTTAGTAATGGGTAAAACTACTGGTAAAGAATACGCTGAACTTGAATGGCCAATTGATATTTTAATTACTTTAGTTTGGGTTGTATTTGGCTGGAATATGTTTGGTACAATTATCAAACGTCGTGAGCGTCATTTATATGTTGCTATTTGGTTTTACATAGCAACATTTGTAACTGTTGCTATGTTGCACATAGTAAACTCCATAGAAATACCGGTTACATTCTGGAAATCATATCCTGTTTATGCTGGTGTACAAGATGCATTAGTACAATGGTGGTACGGACATAATGCAGTGGCATTTTTCTTAACTACTCCGTATTTAGGATTAATGTATTACTTTTTACCTAAAATTGCACAACGTCCTGTTTACTCATATCGTTTATCAATTATTCACTTTTGGGCTTTAATATTCTTATATATTTGGGCTGGACCTCACCACTTACTGTACACATCTGTTCCAGATTGGGCGCAATCTTTAGGTGTTGTATTCTCTGTAATGTTAATTGCTCCATCTTGGGGTGGTATGATTAATGGTTTATTAACCTTACGTGGTGCATGGGATAGAGTACGTGATAATGTTGGTTTAAAATTCTTAGTAGTAGCAGTAACAGCTTATGGTATGGCTACTTTTGAAGGTCCAATGCTTTCATTAAAAAGTGTAAGTGCCATTGCACATTATACAGATTGGATTGTAGCGCATGTTCACGTTGGAGCTTTAGGTTGGAATGGATTTATGACATTTGGTATCTTATATTGGTTAATACCAAGATTATTTCAAACAAAATTATACTCAGAAAAATTGGCTAACATGCATTTTTGGATTGGTACTTTAGGCATTGTATTATACGCAGTTCCAATGTATTGGGCAGGCTTCATGCAATCATCTATGTGGAAAGATTTTACTCCAGAAGGTCAATTAAAATGGCAGTTCATGGATACCGTTACTAAAATGATTCCATTTTATATTGCTCGTTCAGTTGGTGGTGCATTATTCTTAGTAGGTGCTATCTTAATGACTTACAATTTAATTAAAACAATTAAAGTTGGTACGTTCTTAGAAATTGAAGAAGATCAAGCTCCTGCATTAGTTGGAGAATATCAATCTCACTCTAAAGATCACTGGCACCGTTGGATTGAACGTAAACCAATTCAATTAATGATTGTGAGTTTAGTAGTAGTGGCTATTGGAGGTTTAATTGAATTTGTTCCAGTATTCTTAGTAAAATCAAACATACCTACAATCGCAAGTGTTAAGCCATATACTCCTTTAGAATTACAAGGTAGAGATATTTATGTGCGTGAAGGTTGTTATACTTGTCACTCACAAATGGTTCGTCCTTTTAGAAGTGAAACTGCTCGTTACGGCGAATATTCTAAAGCAGGTGAATTCGTTTATGATCATCCATTCCAATGGGGGTCTAAACGCACGGGTCCAGATTTAGCTCGTGTAGGTGGTAAATATCCTGATAGCTGGCATTATAATCACATGTTAGACCCAACTTCTATGTCGCCTGGATCTATCATGCCTCAATACCCTTGGTTACTAGAAGATCAATTAGATGCAAATACTACAGTATTAAAAATTAAAGCGATGCAACGATTAGGTGTTCCGTACCCAGAAGGTTATGATAAAATTTGTATTCAAGATATGGAAAAACAAGCTAAAGAAATTACTGCTAATCTAAAAAAAGATGGTATTGAAACTTTACCTGATAGAGAGATTGTAGCATTAATATCATACTTGCAACGTTTAGGAAAAGATATTAAAGCAGAAGGTTTAAAAACTCAAAAATAATTATCAATAATTAAAAGAATATTAGTATGAAATTTAAAAACTATTTGGAAAGTATCACCGGAATTGGGATATATCCGTTAATATCATTGATAATTTTTGTAGTGTTTTTCGGACTAGTCACTCTTTATGTGATGAAAGGAAACAAAAAGCATTTCGATGAATTAAGTAATTTACCTATTAACGAAAACGATAACAATTAATATATGCGTATGAACAATTTTAATAAATTAAAATCGCTGGCTTTAGCACTTTTGTTACCAGCTGTAGGTTTTTGCCAAGAAGAAACTACTGTAAAAACTACATCCTACTTCTCTAATGTGTTATTTTTAACCCTATTTGTAACAATTATTATATTGGCAATATTAATTCTTACGTTTAGTACAGTATTTAAAAACTTTGTAAGAAGTGATTTCTTTACTGAAAAATACATTAACAAAAAAGAAGACAACTCTACTAGTTTTAAAAACATTACAACTGTTTTATTCTTCTTATTATCATTTTCAATGATGGCTCAAGATACTGTAGCTGTAGTAAAAGATGATGGAAGAATTGGTGGTGTTGATCAATTTACTTTTTACTTTATGTTAATAGTAATTATTATTGAGTTACTAGTTCTTGGTGTAATGTTTTATCAATTTAACTTCTTAATTAAAACAAATACAACTGTTGCAGTTTCTGGAGAAAGAAATAATATTAAAGTTCCTGAATCTAAATTATTATTGAGTTTAACTGATGCGGTAGCTGTTGAAGATGAAGATAGCATTTTATTAGATCATGATTATGATGGAATTAAAGAATTAGATAACAATTTACCACCTTGGTGGAAATACGGATTCTATTTAACGATTGTTGTTTCAGTTATTTATT
>CALMMX010000278.1 GCA_937868545.1 uncultured Bacteroidota bacterium | reverse complement strand
CCCTCTATTGTATCCAGGCAAGGAAGTTCCCTGTATTTGTTTTCGAACAGGAAGAATTGAGTGAGTAAAGCGCAATCCAACACGCCATTTTTCATTAAATACATATCCTGTTCCTATGTTGAAAGAGAAATCTTTATTACTAAAGGGATAAAGGTCAGTTGGGAAAGGTAGCACTTCTTTATTGGAATATTCTCCAGTATTAATTAATGCTGCTAATGTGGGGCCAAATTCAAAGTAAGAGTTTCTCTTATTATATTGAAAGAGGATTGGGACTTCAAAGTAAGATAGTCGTAAAAAATAATCGCCATAACTGGATTTATTATGTTTTTCACCAGCGGCTCCTTTGCCAATAATACTAAGTTCAGACTGCATAGTCCAACTTTTACTAATTTTTATCTGAACCCACATTCCGCCCATCAAGGTAGGTTTTGGATGCGTTTTTACAGGACAGCCTGTAATAGTGTGCATTCCTAAACCTAATTTAAGTCCAAACTTAGAATTTAATTTACCCTGAGAGCATACATCAAGGCAACAAATTGACATTACAAAAAAAAGGAAAAGCTTTTGCATTGCTAATGAACGAAATAGTTATATAAAAATTGTGCTAATAGCATCTGTAAACTCGCAAGTGTTTCGAATATGTAAATTAAATTACATTTTGTTTTTGATGGTATTGGAAAGGAAAATTTAAATTCTAATCCCAATTAAACAGACGTCATCTACTTGGTCGATATTGCCTTTCCAATTTTCAAATGTTTTAGTAACCACTTGCTCTTGTTCTGTTAAACTCAATGTTTGTATAGAAAGAAGCATTTCTTTTAATTGCTTGTATTTAAATTTTTTACCATTTGGTCCTCCAAACTGATCGGCATAACCATCGGTAAATGTATAAATGACATCATCTTCTTTTAAATTTATAGTAAACTGATGAAAAGGCTTTAGTATATTTCCAAAAATACCAACGGGTTGCTTATCTCCTTTATATTCATTTAACTCATAACCTGAGTTGTTTTTTCTGATTATGTAAAACACATGGTTTGCTGCAGCATATTGTAATGTCATATTTTCTTTATCAATAACACACAAAGTCATGTCCATGCCATCTTGTTGCTCACCCGATAAGCCTTTTTGCCTCAAGGAATTAATAACTTTTTTACGCAATCTACTTAAAATTAAAGCTGGCTCCGTTAAATCATATTCATTAATAATTTCATTTAATAAGGAAACTCCCATCATACTCATAAAGCCACCTGGAACTCCATGCCCTGTGCAATCTCCTGTAACAAAAATAATTTTGTTGTTCTTATTAGTAACCCAATAAAAATCTCCACTAATTATGTCTTTAGGTTCAAACAAAACAAATGAATCCTTAAACATTACCTTAAACTCTTGAGACAAAGGCATTATAGCAGTTTGAATTCGTTTTGCGTATTTTATACTATCTGTAATTTCAATATTTTTTTGATGTATAATATTATGCTGATTTTCTATAATTGTAGACTTATCGGCAAGTTGATAGTTTTTTAAATTTAAATCCGAATTCAACCTTTGTAATTGTTTTTCTGACTTAATTTTTAATTGGTACAACCAAATTGCAAAAACTAATAAGGATGATAATACTATTAAGGCAATTATTGAACTAATAATAATTAACTTTTGTTTTCGAGCTTCCGCATTTGTAAGGGCTAACTGCCTTGCCACTTCAAGTTTTTGTAATTCTTGTTTTTTATTAAAATTAAACTCTAATTCCTTTCTTACAATTTCTTTTGTTTTATCAATATTATATAAACTATCACGTAACACAATAAATTGTTTATAATGTTCAAGTGCCTTTTCGCTATTATGCAATTGGTTATAACTATTACTTAGTACTTGGTGGGCATCTTTTATTAAATAAGGAAGTTTTAATTTTAAACTTGCTTGTAGGGCCTCTGCCCCATTCTTTTGGGCGTCTTTATAATTTTGTTGGTTGTATTCTATTTGTGCTAGTACTAATTTTGCAGACACTAAGCCTTCTTCGTTCCCTATAATTTCTCTTATTGTAACACAACTATCTAAATGCAGTTTCGCTTCGTTAAACCTTTTGGTGAAATTGTAATTTTTTGCAATATTTTCATGAACATCTGCAATTCTATTTCTAATATTTATTTGCTTACTTATAGTAAGCGCCATAAAATGGTAATTTAAGGCTTTAGCATAGTCACCTTTGTTTTGATATATTTTACCTAAATTAGTAAGCCGGCCAGAAACACATTGCAAATCTTTAATATCTCTGCATATTTCTAAACTCTTTAATTCAGATTCCAAGGCTTTATCGGCTTCGCCAATATCAATGTAAATTTTATATAAACATAAGTACGAGTTTGCTAGTCCTCTTTTATCATTATTTTTTTCTCTTATGGTTATGCTTTTTTGAATGTATTCAATTCCCAGCATGTAATCTCCCAAATTTGCATAATCCATACCCAAAGCACTATAAATAGCCCCTAAGCCCAAATCATCATGCATGCGCTCTCTAATAGAAATACACTTAAATGCAAGTTCCTTACTTTTTTTGTATTTTTCTTTATCCCCCACAACAGAACCTTGCAAATAGTAAACACCAGCAATTCCATTACTATCATTTATTGCTGTGGCAAAGTTCAAATTATCAGTTAAAATTTTGTCAGCTAAATCAAAATGATTTAATGCACTTAAACATTTTGCTTTTATATTATTTGCTTTTACTAGGTATCTATTGTTCTTATCTAATAGTTTTAACGAATGAATAACCGAATCAACTAATAAAATTGATAAATCATATTTACTTTCGTTATAACATATGTTAGCTTCATAACAAAGACAAGCTGCATATACAAGGTTAGTTTTACTATTTTTAGATTTTAATAATCCTATTTCTGTTTTAGCAGAACTATAATCGCCTTTAAGGGTTTGAGAAAAAATATAAGTAAGGCTTTTATTAACCTCATTATCATTAGTAAAATAATAATCTATTAAACATTTTTTTTCAATATTATTTGGGATTGTTTGCCCCAAACAATAATTACTTAAAAAAAGTAAAATGATTATTACGTTTATTTTCAAATTATTTAAACTAAGGTTTCTACATTCGTACAACTACCGTTTTCGCACACATAGCATTTTAATTTATCTTTAAATACAGATGATTTATAAATAGATTTGCCAAGTAACATTCTTAAACATTCTTGTATGCCTTCAATAATACTTGGATGTGGGTGCATCATATCTGCCAACTCTCTAATTCCTTGGTTTGTATGAATTAAATAAGCCACGGCTTGTATTGCTGAACTTGCATGTTCTCCCACACAACGCATTCCTAAAATACGCATGCCGTTGTCGTTTGTAACAATAATTTTAAAGAATCCTTTTGTTTTTCGCATGGCAATGGCTCTAGCGTTAGTACTGTATGCTAGTTTTACAACTTTATGCGCTAAACCTTTTTTTACACAATCTTGTTCGCTCATGCCAACACTTGCTACTTCTGGGTTTAAAAACATTATGGTAGAAATATTTTGATACGATAAAGGTTTAATGGTTGGGCCGAACATTCTTACTACTGCATGCCTAGCTTCCCTCTCACCAACATTTACTAGTGCCATATCTGTAGTTACATCACCTGCCACATATATATTACTTGTTTGGGTTTGAGTATCATCATCCCATATACTTCCTCTTTCATTTAATTTAACTCCAACTGCTTCTAAATTTAAATTCTCTACGTTGGCAACTCTACCAACAGAAACAAGTGCTTTTTCTACATTAAACGTTTCAGTTTTGCCATCTTTATATTCTAATTCATATTCAACTTTACCATCTTTAACTTCCATGCGTTTTAATGAAGCACCATGATGTATAATGGCTCCGTGTTTTTCTAAATTTTCACTAACAACTTCAGCTACATCTTCATCTTCAAACGGTAAAATTCTATCGGCTTTATCAATAATATATACTTTGGTTTTACCTAAATTAGAGAATATTGTAGCAAATTCACAACCTATTACCCCTGCCCCTAATACAACTAAGCTCTTTGGTATTTCTGATAAATTTTTGACACCATTACTAGTCATAATAATGTTTTCATCAATTGCTATATTTGGTAATAACCTTGGTCTGCTACCCGAAGCAATTAATATATTATCTGCCGAAACACTTTTAGTTGAACCATCTTCTTTAGAAATTAATATAGTGTGCTTATCAATAAAAGAGGCTGAACCTTTTTCATAACTTAATAAATCGTTTTGTTGTTGTAATAATTGCAAATGCACAGTCATTTGAGTTTTTCTTTCAAATACTGATTCTTTTAGTGTTTTTACAATATCATCATAATCTGCTTCATAGTTTGGAATCATTTCTCTGATAGAAGAAATTTTTTGAGAATATTCCCATAGGGTTTTAGATGTTAAAACCCCATCGTAAATACCAGCTCCACCTATGCGTTTTTTTTCTATTAATAATACTTTTTTCTTAAAGTCTAAAGCCCTCATTGCACCAGCGTATCCAGAAGGACCTCCGCCAATAACAATTAAATCATAATGTTCCATTGTTTTTAATTTTGTTTAGTATAATACGTTTTGTTGTTTAAAATATCGTTGTTGTAATTTTGAATGTATGCTATTAAATAATCTAAAGTTTCATTTTCCTCTTTTATATAATTGCCTTTTAAATTTTTTGTTAAACTACTATCTCTTTTATAATTAAATAATTCGGTAACAATAAAATTATTAAAAACATAATACATACTATCATTTAAAAGATGATAGTTTGGCCCTGTGTAAAATACTGCCGGATTTGTAGTTACATTATAATAACTATTTCCAAATGCATAATAAGGTTCATCATAATTTAATAAATCTAAAATAGTAGGCATTATGTTTATTTGTTGCATTATTTTTTTGTTCAATTCGGGTGTTTGATTTGGTTTAAATAAAATAAGAGGTATGGCATGTTGCCCTACCGAATTATTATAAAATACATCATCTGAAACAGCTGTATGATCGGCCGTTATAACAAATAATGTATTATTATACCAATTTGCTTTTTTTGCTTCATTAAAAAATTGCCTTAAACTATAATCTGTATATCCAATGGATTCGTGAATTTCTAATGTTCCTTTAGGGAATTTTCCTGCATATTTTTGAGGAACTTTGTAAGGGTTGTGTGAGGATAATGTAAAAACAGTTGTAAAAAATGGTTGTTTCATCTTTGTTAATTCATTATTCATGGCTAATAAAAATGGTTCATCCCAAATGCACCCCTGCCCGTCGTATTCTGTTTCATTATTAAATTCGGTACGACCATAATATTTATCGAAACCTGCTGATTTTGCATACGAATCAAAATTCATAGATCCATTGGTAGCACCATGAAAAAAGGAGGTTTCATAGCCTTTCTTTTTTAATAATGAAGCCAATGTTTCAATTTTATTATTAGCATAAGATGAATTAAGATAAGGATCATCCATAAATGTTGGTAATGAAGAAACTATAGATGGTATGCCATTTATTGAAGTTTTACCATTTGCAAATGCGTTAGTGAAATTAGTTGAAACTGACATTAAACTATCTAAAAAGGGAGTATAACTTATTCTATTACCAGATTTTGTAAACTCTTTTGAAAAGCTTTCAAGAACAATAACACATACATTTAAATTGTTGAATTTCCCTGTATCTGCAGGAATAATTTGAGAACTTATTTTTTTAGACACTGTTTCATCAAAAAAATGTATTGGTTCAAGTTGATTTAACTCTGCCGATTTAATAAATG
>CALMMX010000277.1 GCA_937868545.1 uncultured Bacteroidota bacterium | reverse complement strand
TTAGATAAATTTAAAAAGAAAGTTGAAAAAGAAGTAAAGGAAGTTAAAAAAGAAGATTCTAATGAGAATAAGTCTTCATCTAATTCATCACCAATATCTGGTAAAAAAGCAGATGTAGAGTCAAGTCCAGCAGCTAAATCAATTAGAAATTATCGTAATGCACTTTCATTTGCAAAAGATGCTGTTGCAAAAGGTGGAAATGATGCTCAAAGTAGAGTAGAAGAGTTAGAAAAAATGCTAGCAAAAATAAAAGCAGAAGATCCTAATTGGGCTGATTATTCCAAAGATGAAGCTGATTATTTAGCTTTAAAACAGCAATTCGATAAAGGAGATGAAAAAAAATCAGCATATAAGAAATTAGAAAAAATGAATATGGCAATTGATTTTTCTGACCATAAATCTGTTACCGAACTATTAAATGATGCAATGACATTAAATTTAACTAATAAAGATTTAGTTAAAAAATATTATGATAATCACCCAAATGAAGGTACTGACTATGAAAAGAAAATACTTGTAAAAATAGATAACTATTTTACTACAAAATTTCCATCTGTTAGAACTGATTTATTAAAAGTTTTTGAGGGAGATATTATTAAGACAGAGAAATTTACAAAAGAGAGTAGAGCAAAAAGTACTTATTTATCAAATAAAGATGTTAGTTTTTACTATCCTAAAGGCGATATAAATACAATTGATATCACTTTGTCTAATATTGATAAAGCATTAACGATGTTTCCTGATGATAGTGAATTCAAAGTAAAGAAAGAATTTTTTGTAGCAAGAAATGCAGATTTAGAAAATTATATTAGTAGTGGTGATTTAAAAAAAGATATTGAAAAAAGAGAATTGATGAATATTGAAGAACGCAGAATTTCTCCTGCAGTAAATAAAAGTCCTGATTTAATTGCTATTGTTAAAAAAGAAGTTGCTCAGCTAAATTATGAGTTATTAAGAACAAGTATTGTTAGTAATGATTGGCGTATAAAGAAAAACAGTATTGATATACCACTTTCAAAATCAATGGATGTAGAAATCGCTGTAAAGAAAGATGGAAAATGCTATAAAGTATATGGAGCACTTAAGTGTACCTATGAAGGTGGTGGAAAATATACTAATCCTCATTATTCCTCTTATGGTGATTTATTGGAAATGAATTGTAATAATGTAAATAAATAGATGTAATTAATGATATAATAAAAACTCATTGAAAAAATCTAGTATCATCTTAGCTGTATCTGCTGCATTTACTTTTGCATCTTGCGGTTTGCCTTCTCTAATATAACAACACATTGATTTTTTAGTATTGTAACAAATAGTAATTTAACAATTAATTTTTTTAAATCATGAAAATAAAATTTCTATCAATTATAACTTTATTAAGTTTCACATTGGCTTTAAAGTCACAAACAGTTACTACATATGCAGGAACCGGTACTTCTGGTTCCTTTGATAGTGGATTACTCAGTTCAACTTTTACTTATCCTTATGGAATGTGTTTTAATACATCAGGTCAATTATTTATAGCTGCTGGAAATAATAATAAAGTAAGAAAAATTTCAGGTGGTAGTGTTACGACTTTTGCTGGAACAGGAGGTTGGGGTGATGCAACAGGTCCCGGGGCATTCGCGGTTTTCAAGACATTATTTTCAATTTGTTCAGATCCAGCCGGAAATTTGTATGTTAGTGATACTTATAATAGTAAAATAAAAAAGATTACTCCATCAGGAGTGGTTTCAGTTTTTGCTGGCCCGTTAATTGGCAGTACTGATGCATTTAATTTACCAAGAGGAATTTGTATTGATGGAGCTGGAAATTTATATGTTGCAGATACAGATGCAAGTGTGATTAGAAAGATTACTCCAACAGGAGTTGTTAGTACTTTTGCTGGATCAGGGACTTATTCATCGGTTGATGGTACTGGCACAAGTGCTTCTTTTAATAGACCTTACGGCATTTGTTTAGATCCATCAGGTAATTTATATGTTGCGGAAAGAAGTGGGAATAAAATAAGAAAAATTACACCCACAGGTGTTGTTACAACTTTAGCAGGATCTGGAGTAGCAGGATCTATTGATGGTATAGGAGTAAGCGCAAGTTTCATTACTCCACAAGATTTATGCTCTGATTTGGCTGGTAATATTTATGTTGCAGATACAGGTAATAATAAAATAAGGAAAATTACACCTTCAGGCGTTGTAAGTACATTTGCGGGATCTGGAATTTCAGGCTCTTCCGATGGTGTTGGTCTAGCAGCTTCATTTTGGGAACCTGCCGGTATTTGTTTTGATGGAATTAGTAATTTATATATTGGTGATTCTAGAAATCATAAAATAAGAAAAATTACACTTTGTACCGCTCCAAATTCACCAACAAATACAACTACAGCACCAACTCAAATTTGTGCAAGTTCAACTACAACTCTTACTGCCAGTAGCACAGGCACGGTAAGTTGGTTTGCAAGTTCAACTGGTGGAAGTTCAATTTTTACTGGAACAACTATTGTAACATCTCCTACCTTATCTGCTGGCACTTACACTTATTATGCTCAGGCAAATACGTGTGCAACTAGCGCTACACGTACTCCAATAACATTTACTGTAAACCCTTTACCAAGCATTACAGTAAATAATGGTTCAATATGTTCAGGAGCAAGTTTTACAATTTCACCAACAGGAGCAGCTACATACACTTATTCAGGAGGTAGTTCAATAGTAACACCAACAGCAAATACAACTTATACAGTTATTGGAAGTAGTGCAGAAGGTTGCACAAATACTGCTGTAAGTAATGTAACAGTAAATCCTATTGTAGTGCCAAGTATTTTAATTTCTATACCAAATGCAACTTTGTGTGGTTCAAGTGCTGCATTTACTTCTACAATAGCAAATGGTGGTGCAAGCCCAACTTATCAATGGAAAAAGAATAGTTCAAGTGTAGGTTCAGGTTTAACTTCCTATTCGCCAACAAGTTTGGTAAATGGCGATGTTATAAGTTGTATTTTAACGAGTAATGCATCTTGTGCAACTCCATCAACTATTACAAGTAATAGTATAACAATTACTGTAGGTGCAACACCAACAATTTCATTAAGTAATGGTTCAGTTTGTATAGGTAGCAGTTATACACTTTCTCCAACAGGAGCAAGTTCTTACACATATTCTGGAGGAAGTGCAATTGTTGCTCCTACAGCAAACACAACTTATACAGTAATTGGTTCAAGTAGTTTGGGATGTACAAATACAGCAGTAGCAAGTGTATCTGTAAATCCATTACCAGTTGTAAGTATTAGTTCTTCAAATAGTTTAATATGTGTTGGACAAACAGTTAACTTAACTGCAAGCGGTGCATTAACGTATTTATGGAATACAACATCTACAAATACTGTATTAGCAGTTTCACCATCTAGTACTACAATTTATACAGTTACTGGTACCGATGTTAATGGATGTAAAAATAATGCTTCAATTACGCAGTCGGTTTCGTTATGTACCGGAATAGAAAATTTAAGTTCTGAATCTTTAGTTTCTATTTATCCAAATCCTACAAACGGAATAATTACAATTTCAGGAGTTTATGAAAATGTAAGAATTGAAATTTATAATTCTATAGGCGAATTAGTAAGTTCAATACAAACACTTAATGAAGAAATAACATTTGATTTTTCAAATTTCTCAAATGGAATTTATATATTTAAATTAATGAATCCTAAAATTCAACAAATCCACAAAATAATTAAACAATAATTAAATAAAAAAACATGAAAAAATCAATTTTAGTTCTTACAGCATCTACAATATTAATTTTAACCTCTTGTGGTAATTCTGAAAATAAAACAGAAGCTTCAAAAGAAATTACTCCAGTAACAGAAACTGTTCCTGAAAAATCAACTCCAGCATCTATTGTGGGAACATGGAAATTAGCAAGCGTTGATTTAGGTATGCAAGCTCCTAAAGGTCATGAAAAAGAATTTGAAAATATGATAAAAGAAATGATAGAAAAAACTAGCTATTCATTTTTAGAGGATGGAACCCTTAATTTATCATCTGTTATTGGTCAAGAAACTGGTACATATAAATTGGAGGGTGAAAATTTAACAACTGTTTTAAAAAATAAAACAGAAACAGTTAAAGCTCAATTACCTTCTGCAAACGAACTAGTAATTACAGTAGTTGATAATGGTGAAACTATGACAATGACATTTAAGAAATAGTAATATAAAAAATGCCTTCTGAAAAACATATTTAGAAGGCATTTTTTTTGAATTAACAATTAATTATGGAATTAGAAATAACTAAACAGTTAAAAAACGAAAGTTCATTAATTAGTGTTTTAACTAAAATTATTGAAAACAGAATTACTCAATGGAGTTCTGAAGGGCATATTGATGATAAATATGTGCAATATAAAATTAAAAATGGCTTGTTTACTTATCATGTAAATAAAGAACAACGATCATTTCCATTAAAATCTCAAAAATATTGTACAGGTTTAAGTTGGGGCCCAAAAGACCAAAAATTTTATTACGATGCCATTGATAAAGCTTTGGCAATTATAAAGAAAGGTGTAAACTGGCAGGAAATTGATAAAGATGGGAATAATGCATTAATGTTGGCATGTTTAATAGGTGAACCTAGATTAATTAAACCTATATTAAAAGAAAGTCAATTAATTGATGCAAAAAATAATAAAGGAGAACATGCTTTGCATTTTATCTCTAAAAGTGGGCGTGTTGATGGTTTAATAGTATTTTTAAAGGAAAATAAAAAATTGGACATTAACGTTATAGATAAATACGGATGGTCGGCTTTACATCATTTAGTTGAATCTGGTGATGAAGTTGATATGTTTAAGCTTTTAGAAAGTAAAAACATAGATTTGTCTTTATCATCATTATCAGAAAAATCTGATTACCTGAAAAACACTAAAGCATTTGATATTGCTAAGTTGTTGTCAAGAACAAATATTTTACCTTTTTTAGAGTCAAACAAAGCAGAATTAAGTTCTTCAGATGTAAGATTATTAGCATTAAAAGGAGAAGTTTCTATTCTTGAAATTTATTTAAATAATGGTGGTGATGTTGAATTAATTGATGAACAAGATGGTTCATCACTTTTAATTGATGCTTCAAGGAACTCAAATGCTATTGATAATTCTGATGAAATAATTAGTTTATTATTAAAAAATGGAGCTAACATTAATGCGTTGCAATGTAATAATTTTAATGCATTAATGATTTGTATCAATAGTCTATATAATAAAGGGAAACGTATACGTGCATTTGATAATGAATTTATGGAACATGTTAAAATTTCTAAAATTTTAATTGAGAAAGGAATTAATTTATCGCAAGTAAAAAATGGTTCAAAGCAAAAGGCATTAAGAGATGCTGCTGAAATTTCATTTGAAATAACAGAAATGATAGTAAAGGCATTGTCTAAAACTAATTCTTTAATTGATGAATTAAATTATCAAGATAATGATGGTTTTACAGCAATGCATACCGCAGTTAGATCTGGGAATTTAGAAACTATTAAATTGTTAATAAAGGCAGGAGCAAATATTAATATACCAGAAGCATATGGTTTTATTCCATTGCATGAGGCCATAATTGCTGGTAATTACGAAATAGCAAAATATTTAATTGAAAATGGTGCAGATGTAGAACATAAAATAATAAGAGCAGATGGAGCATATCAAATAGGTGACAACGCAAAGACTATAGCATCTAAATCACGTAATAAGGATATAGTAAGTTTGTTTGCTTAATTACTCTCTTTTGTTTAATTTAATTTTATGGAAAATCTTTTTAATGAAATAGTTAAGTCAGATGG
This sequence comes from uncultured Bacteroidota bacterium, assembly GCA_937868545.1. Taxonomy (GTDB): domain Bacteria; phylum Bacteroidota; class Bacteroidia; order B-17B0; family Aurantibacillaceae; genus UBA4416. Next base: position 2,352 of record CALMMX010000277.1, on the reverse strand, counting down.
AATTTATTTTAGAGGAGTAAGCTTAGGTGATTCACTTTCAAAAGTTAAAGAAATTGAGGGAACTGAATTTGAAGAGAATAATAATTATAATCCTCATTACAAATATTATTTTGAGATTGGTGAAATGGAAGAAATTACTATTTACTATGGATTTAATAATAATGAAGAAATAGTTAATGAAATTGAATTATTATTTATTAGCTATCCTAATTTTTATTGGAAAAAAGAAGGCAATAATAATGTAATTGACTTTTTTAATTTATTACAAAATAATCAATTACAACCGTATTCTACTATATTTTTAAAAACACAAAATCAGTTAATAAATCATTTTACAACCGTTTTTAAAAAAGAACCTATTGTTGAAAAAAAAGATACTGTTTTTAATCAATCATATCAAAATTTTAGTGTTTGTAGCTGGGACATTGAAAATGAAATTAGACTGTCTATTATGAGTTATATAGATGATAGTATTGATAATAATGTGAAAAATTTCATGAAAATTTGGTTGAGAAAATATTAATTTAAAAGTTAATCAAAATAATGTTTATGGAAAACTTCAAGAATCTTTTTTTAAGAACATTAGTCTCAGAAATTGGACACGCTGATGATCATAATGTGTTATTAAGAACGCCAGTTACCAGAGGAAAAATACCGATTGATATTTTTAATCCTAATAATTTGGTATTACCAGTTTCTTTAGTTTCTTTTTATCAAGAATGCTCAAATTTAAGCGTGTTATGGGAAATTTATGATAGTGATGATAACACTAAACAATTTAAGGAACATCCTTATTTAGTAAATACCTATTTAAATAATGAATATTCTTGGAGTTTTGTGAAAGAGGAAATGTTAAGTGGTTATATAAATATAACTAGTGCAAGTGATATTTTTAATCCAGACTTTTGTAGTAATCAATCTTATTATTACCGTTTGGATTATAATAAAAAACTTGGCAATAAAGATGAGTTTTTTCCTTTTGATATTAATAATAAAGTTACCGCTTGCTTAAAAAAAACTGGTAACGAAATAATTGATAACATTTGGTTAATTAATGTAGAAGGTGAGGCAATATATGATATGAATATTACGATTGAAGAATATTTAAATTTAGCATACCAAGCAAAGTGTTTAAAAGGATGGCAATATGTTTATTTACTCAAAAATAAATGTGAGTCCTATCAAATCATGAAACAAATATTACCCCTAATTATGCCTAATGTAACTTTTGATTTAAGTAAATTTGGCATTTAATTTTTTATGATTATAAATAATGAAGAAAAAAGAAACGCAAAATTATAAAACAGGAGATGTTTTTTCTTTTCAAATTGCACCTAATGAGTTTGGTTATGGTAGAGTTTTATTGGATGTGTATAACCATCTTTATATAAAAAAAATAATTGATAAAAATAGTGCTCTTTTATTCGGGAATAAAAACACGATTCTAATCGAAATATATAAGTACACATCCTCTGAACAAAATGATGTATTAGATTCTTACGAGGTTTTAATACCTGGTTTATTTACTTCAAACATTGATATCTTATTAAATTATTGGAAAATTATTGGAAACAAACCTGTAGATTATAATTTGATAGATTTTCCAGAATTCCTTTCTCATAAAGGAGCATTTAATGCTTTTTTTATAAAAGGTGAAGTTAGATATCCAATTAGTATCTCTTATGAAGAGGTTGAAAGAATAAAAATATATAGTATCGAATTTGGATCTAGTGAAATTCCTGAAATTACACTGTGTTCATTAGGTCGTTTTAATGAAATTAACAATGAAATTAATATTGATTTAAGGAGAATTGAGAATTATGATTTGCGGTTCAATAAAAATAGGAATTTGATTTATACGCTGTTACCAAGTGATTTTAAAAATAATTATTGTGAATTGTCACATAAAATGGGTTTTGATGTTGAACGATTTAAAACTAAATAACATGAAATAACTAAATGAAACATTCGCAAAACAAATTGAAGAGCTAATATAAAAGCTATGGATAGTTTTAGTCCAGATTATATTGAAATTGTAGTTCAATAATTAATTGAGGCCTAGGCAATTCTATCCGAAGATATGTATAAATGTGTGGATAGTTTCTTAGTGTCAAAATACCTAACACATGTTTTTTTAACGCAAAAAATATGATGATGCCGAAATTTGGTCAAAAATATTTTTAACTTCTGATAATTCTAACCAAAACTATGGTGAACGTGAGTTTAATTTAGTGAAATTATATTTTGAATTAGAAAATTTGGAAGACGCCAAAAGATATTATGGAATTGCAAATGAAAAATCAAAATTTAATGGCGCAAAAGAGGGTAGGGTTTGGAAAGGAGAAAAAGATA
>CALMMX010000276.1 GCA_937868545.1 uncultured Bacteroidota bacterium | reverse complement strand
ATTACAACAACGTGAGTGAGTAAAAAATAGAACAAATAGTTCTGGCTTTATTGCAAGCGACTTCAAACAATCCACATTTAATGATAATACCCAACTTTTAATTGATATAAAAAATGAATTAGTTGAAATAAAAAATTCATTAAAGAATAACTTAAAGTAAAATACTTTTTAAAAATAATACATGTTCTTAATATTTGATACAGAAACAACAGGCTTACCACGTAATTATAATGCGCCATTAACCGATTTTGATAATTGGCCTAGAATGGTTCAAGTTGCATGGCAATTGCATGATTTACATGGCAATTTAATTAATAGTAATTCAATTATTATTAAACCAGAAGGATATACTATTCCTTTTAATGCAGTTCAAATTCATGGAATTACCAATGAACGCGCCATTGAGGAAGGTCAGGATTTAAAAACTGTTTTGCAAGAATTTGTTACAATTGTAAATCAATGTAATTATTTGTGTGGACATAATATTGAATTTGATAACAATATTATTGGAAGTGAATTATTGCGTTGTGGTTTAGAAAATGTTTTGGCAGCAAAACCATTTATTGATACTAAAAATGACCAAACTACTGAATTCTGTGCTATTCCGGGTGGTAGAGGTGGTAAATTTAAATGGCCTACATTAACTGAGCTGTATACTAAATTATTCAATTCTACATTTGAAGAAGCTCACAATGCTGCCTTTGACGTGCTTGCAACTGGTAAGGTGTTTTTTGAAATTATTAAAAGAGGAATTACAAAAGTTAAAGAACTGCCAACAGCAGAGTTAACTACAGTAAATTATCAAGCTCCCGATTTATCAGCATTATATAAACACGAACAAGATTGGAAAGAACGTAAAAATAAGGTTGCCGAGGTTAAACCTGAGAAAACTGAAATCTCAAGTCTAAAGACTCAAATCTCAAATCTCAATTTTTCGCATCTTCATAATCACACTCAGTTCTCTGTTCTTCAATCTACCAGTGATGTGGATGATATGGTTAAAAAAGCCATTAGTTATAACATGCAGGCTTTAGCAATTACTGATCATGGTAACATGTATGGTGCATTTGAATTTTGGCAAGCAATTGATAAGCAAAATAAAGGAATTAAAGCATCTAATGAATTAATTGATAAAGGAGAAAAAGTTGGTGAAAAGAAAAATGAATTAAAATGTATAATTGGATGTGAATTATTTATCTGTAAAAGTCACACTGATAAATCAAAGCAAGACAATGGTTATACCCAAGTTTTTTTAGCTAAAAATAAAGCAGGTTATCAAAACTTATCTAAGTTAAGTTCGGTTGGTTTAATAGATGGATTTTATTATGTACCTCGTATTGATAAAGATTTATTGTTGAAATACAAAGATGGTTTAATTGCTACAACTGGTTCTTTAACTGCCGAAATCCCTTCGCTTATTTTAAATGTGGGTGAGGAACAGGCAGAGGAAGTTTTTGTTTGGTACAAAGAACAGTTTGGTGAAGATTTTTATGTTGAATTAAACAGGCATAATTTAAACGAAGAAAACCATGTTAATACTGTTTTATTAAAATTTGCGGAAAAGTATGATGTAAAATATTTTGCAGCTAACAGTAATTATTATTTGGATAAGAATGGTTTTGAAGCTCATGATATTTTGTTATGTGTAAAAGATAACGAGAAAAAAGCAACTCCAGTAGGCAAGGGAAGAGGTTTTAGATACGGATTACAAAGTAGAGAGTTTTATTTTAAATCTCCCACAGAGATGATTGAACTCTTTTCTGATATGCCCGAAGCCATTGAAAACATTAGTGAAATAGTAAATAAAATTGAACAATTTAAATTAGGCCGAGATATTTTATTACCTAAGTTTGAAATTGCTAAAGAATTTATAGAAGCTAATGAAGAAGAAATACAAGCTTCACACCAACGCATTATAGCTTTAAAAGAAAAGGGTTGGGAAGATAAAAAATTATCAGCAGAAGCTATTGAAGTTCAAAAGGCAGAAATGCGCATTATAGCTGAACAATTTATTTACATGAGTCATTTAACATGGGAAGGCGCACATAAGCGTTATCCTGAAATGACGGATGATATTAAAGATCGTATTAGCTTTGAGTTAGCGACAATAGAACGAATGGGTTACCCAGGTTACTTTTTAATTGTTGCCGATTTTATTGCCGAAGCCCGTAAAATGGGCGTTGCCGTTGGGCCAGGACGTGGTTCTGCAGCTGGTTCTGCTATTGCCTATTGTTTGTGGATTACAAATGTTGATCCAATTAAGTTTGATTTGCTCTTTGAGCGTTTCTTAAATCCGGATCGTATTAGCATGCCCGATATAGATATTGATTTTGATGATGAGGGTAGGGGTTTAGTTATTGATTATGTAATTAATAAATATGGAGCAAATCAAGTAGCTCAAATTATCACTTACGGCACAATGGGTGGTAAGTCTGCAATCAAAGATACAGCAAGGGCTTTAGAGTTACCATTAGAAGATTCTAATAATTTATCAAAAGCATTTCCTGATAGTTTAGATGCCAAATTGAAAAAATTATTAAAGCCAGGTGGTATTGATGAAAAATATTTAGATGGAATTAAAGATAAACGTGAGGTTGTTGAACAGTCTTATAATTTCAGAAAATTAGCTGAAGAAAATACCCCTCAAGCAACTGTATTAAAGCAGGCTTATGAATTAGAAGGTTGTTTACGAAATATTGGTATACATGCATGTGGAGTTATTATTACTCCAGATGATATGGTAAAATTTGTACCAGTTACCAAAGCAAAAGATAGTGAAATGCTCGTAACTCAGTTTGATAACTCCGTTGCAGAAAGTGCTGGTCTATTAAAAATGGACTTCTTGGGTTTGCGTACTTTAACTATTATTAAAGATGCCTTACGATTTATAAAACAAAATCATGGAGTAGAAATTGATATTGATGCAATTCCTTTAGATGATAAATTAACTTACGAATTATTTCAGAGAGGTGAAACAAATGGAGTGTTCCAATATGAAAGTGCTGGAATGCAAAAGTCTTTAAAAGATTTGAAACCAGATAGTTTTAATGATTTAATTGCCATGAATGCCTTGTATCGTCCAGGTCCTATTGCATATATTCCAAATTATATTAATCGTAAACATGGTAGGGAACCTGTAACTTTTGATTTGGAAGGAATGGATGAATACCTTGGTGAAACCTACGGAATTACGGTTTATCAAGAGCAAGTAATGCGTTTGTCGCAAAAGCTTGCAAACTTTACTAAAGGTGACGCCGATACGCTTCGTAAAGCAATGGGGAAGAAAGATAGAGCTACACTTGATAAAATGAAGGGTAAGTTCATTGATAATTGCAAATCAAATGGACATGATGCAACAGTGGCTGAAAAGGTTTGGAAAGATTGGGAAGCATTTGCATCATACGCTTTTAATAAATCGCATTCAACGTGTTATGCTTATGTAGCATTTCAAACTGCTTATATTAAAGCACATTACCCGTCAGAGTTTATGTCTTCTGTTTTAAATCATGCTGGAAGTATTGATTCTATTTCATTTTTTATGGAGGAATGCAAGCGCATGGGATTAAAAGTTTTAGGGCCAGATATTAACGAAGGGTTTGCTAAGTTTAGTGTTATTCCTGGTGGTACGGATATCCGTTTTGGAATGGCTTCTATTAAAGGTGTTGGAGAAAATACGGTTGAAAATATTATTAATGAACGTAATGCTAATGGAAACTATACATCTGTATTTGATTTAGCAAAACGCTTAGAGCCTAAATGTGTAAATAAAAAATCGATTGAAGGTTTAGCTTTAGCTGGAGGCTTTGATAGTTTTGAAGGAGTTAATCGTGCCATGTTTTTTGTTCCTGATTTAGATGGAACTACTTTAACAGATAGGATGATTAAGTATAGTAATCAAATGAGTTTAGGTAATGATACCTCACAAGCAAGTTTATTTGGAGGTGATGATGAAGTTGAAATTACGGAACCTCAATTGCCATATAAAATTGAACCTTGGGGACAATTAGAAGAATTAGCAAAAGAAAAAGAAGTGGTAGGGTTCTTTATTTCAGGTCATCCGCTCGATCCTTATAAATTAATTATAGAACATAAGTGTAACGCTAATTGTGCACAGTTAAAAGCTGGCTTAGAACCCTTTAAAGGTAAGGAAGTAACTTTTGGTGGAATAATTTCTGGTTTCGAAAATCGAACAAGTAAAACAGGGAATGCTTTTGGTAAATTAATAATTGAAGATTACCAAGGAGCTATGGAAATTATGTTATTTGGAAAAGACTTTGTTGAGTATAATAAATTTATGGTAAGTAATTTATTTGTATTTGTTAAAGCAAAAGTACAAGAGCGTTTTAACCAACCTGGAAGTTTAGAAATAAAAATTTTAAAAATGGAATTATTAGAAAATGTAAAAGAAAACATTTTCACTAATATGAAATTAAAAATTGATGTACATAGTTTAACAGATGATTTAATAAATTCTATTGATACTATTTTAAATGCATCGCAAGGTAAATGTAGTGTTGAGTTTTATGTTGAAGATTCAGCTGAAAATTTGAGTGTTAAACTATTTTCTAAAACTCGTAAAATTGCAGTAAATACTGATTTAACTAATCAGTTGGATAAGTTGGGAAGCTTGAGTTATGAGATGAGTTAGCTGTAAATTTAATTATGGAATTTAATTTTAGGTAATGCAAAAAGAACCCTTCTTTGAATTATTACAAAATAAAGGCAAGTACTTACAAAATTTACATTAACGGATTTGTTTATAAATTAAATGGTTGATATTTTGGAGAAAGTATCTTTGAAAGATTTGTTATTGCTAATATTACAGAATTAAGACATACTTCGGATATTCAGAATAAAAAATGTTGATTTGAATAGATAAATAATAAGATCATTTACAATAATAGTTTTTTCTTCAAGTCATTTAGTGCTTTTGATTTTAATATTCTTTTTTTGATTTTAGTTATAAAATATTTAATTAAACAATTGAATGTTAATTATTTAGTGAAATAGAAAATTAATCTAAGCCCTTTTTCAAAGTAAAATTACCTTATTGCTATTTTTATTAGAAATTAATCAATTTATATTATACAATAAAAAAAATATTTACAACTGCTTTAATCAATATAAAAGTTCAAGTCATTTTTAGTGAGGATATTGAATCCTATTTTTTTTCAAAATTAGTGCAAAATAAAAGCACGGACTTGCAACTATATATTAACGAATTTATTTATAAATTAAATCTTGGATGTTTTAGAGAATTAATCTTTGAAAGATTTGTTATTGCTAACATTATGGGATTATGACATATTATGAAAAACCGAAAAAATATATGAAACCAAAAATAATTGTAGCAATACTATTTTTAACTATATCAACATTTTTACTTGCTACAGATGTAGAAAAATTAGTGTTATCTAATAATGTGCTTTTTAAAAATATGCAAAGTAGTTATGTAAATAATTATTTACTCAGCACAAGCTATGGTGTTCCTGCTAAAAAAGAAAAAATAAGTGAATTTAAACGTAAAGAAATAGAGGAATCTATATCAAAACAACCTGTTAAATTTCTCGAAAATAAAGGACAAATGGTGAATACGGATGGTAAACCTATTCCTTTTGTTTTATTTAAAGCTGAAGCATCTGGCATGAATGTTTATATTACAGAAACTGGTTTAACTTACGTTTTTGTAAAAATGAAAGAAGATGAAAAAGAAGAACAGGAAAGAGAAATCAAAAAGAAAAAAGAAACAATTAATAAGCATGAAGAGAAAGTGTCCTGCGAAATGGCTTGGATTAATGTTAGTTTAGAAGGGGCTTCTATTAAAAGAGAAAATATCATTAAAGAAAAGCAAAGTACTGAACACTTCAATTATTTTTATGGACATTGTCCAGAGGGTATTTATGATGTGTATCAATATGAAAAAATAACTATTAAAGATGTGTATCCAAATATTGATTGGGTATTTTACAACTCTAGTAAAGGGGGAATGAAGTATGATTTTATTGTACATCCCAATGCTGATCCAAAACAAATTAAATTAATATATGATAGCGAAAAGCCCTTAAGTATTGATAATAATGGCAATATAAATATTAAAACAAAACTCGGAACACTTAGTGAAAATGCCCCATATAGTTATATTCATGAAACAAATACTGAAGTTAAAAGTAGTTTTACAAAAAAACAATTAAGTAAACATAAAGTAGAAGTTGCATTTAGTATTGATTCATTAAATTCTAATACCACTTTAATAATTGACCCTCAATTAGTTTGGGGAACTTTGTATGGTGGTTTTAATCATGAAGGTTTTGTGACATCAGAGATTGATTCAAATAATAATTTATTTGCCGCAGGTTATACTTATGAAAATGGCTTTCCTATTTTAAACTCTGGAACATATTTTCAAACAGCAATTATAGGGAATTGGAACGCGTGTATTGTTAAATTTGATGTTTTAGGTTCATTGCTTTGGGCAACATACTATGGAGGGACTGGTCAAGAGATTATAAATTCAATTGCAATAGATAATAATAATAATGTTTTTGCAGTTGGTAGAGTACAGTCTCTCGATTTTCCTTTACAAAATTCAGGAACGTATTTTCAACCATTAATTACAGGTGCTTATGAAGAAGCTTTTATTTTAAAGTTTGATAATTCCGGCAATCGTTTATGGGCCACATATTATGGTGGAAGTTCGCTAGATGAGGCAACGTCTATTGCAATTGATGATTTTAATAATATTTTTATTGTGGGGTATACATATTCTTCGGACTTCCCATTACAAAACTCGGGAACTTTCTTCCAACCAATAAATAATCATACAATGGGCCCAAGAGAGGATGGTTTTATAATTAAATTTGATAATAGCGGAAATAGGCTTTGGGCGACTTATTATGGAGGAATTGAAATGGATAAAATATCTGCTGTAGCTATAGATTCAAACAATAACATATATTTAGGCGGACAAACGATATCAAATGACTTTCCTTTACAAACAAAAGGAGGTTATTATCAATCTATTATGATAAGTATATGGCAAGAAGCTTTTATCGTAGAATTTGACAATTTAGGTAATCGTATTTGGAGTACATACTATGGAGGTAGTGATTATGATATTATTCAATCAGTTGCGGTTGATGACAATGATAATGTTTTTTTTGAAGGTTATACTAATTCGATATATTTACCTACTTATAATAACGGAACTTTTTATCAGCCGGTTAACGCGGGTGATGATGATATATTTATTTTAAAGTTTGATAAATTTGGAAATTGTATATGGGCAACTTATTTTGGAGGCTCTGGAACAGAATCGCTTTTGGAATACGACAATTTAGCATTAGATCATTGTGGCAATCTTTATGTAGGGTTAACAACAACTTCGTCAAATATGCCAATTTTAAATAATGGATGCGGTTTATTTAAAGGTATTTATAGCTATAATTCAACTGATCGAAGCGATTGTTTTTTGGCAAAATTTTCTAATGACGGTAAAAATTTATGGTCAAGTTATATTGGAGGCGATCATCAAGATTTTAGAACAGTTGTTACTACTGATAAAAATAATAATTTATTTATAATGGGAGAGTTTGCAAATTATACTACAGGAGCTAGCTTACCGTTAATTAATTCTTTATCTGCGTTAGGTTATAATGATAATACACCAAATGGAGGGGATGATTGTTATATTTTAAAACTTAGTGAAACAAATGTATTAGCAGAAACTCAAGAAAATGATTTATCGTGTTTATGTAATGGGCTTATTAGCGTAAGTGTAACCTGTGCCTTGCCCCCCTATTCGTATTCATGGAGTAACGGAGTAACACTTTTAAATACCACAAATACAATAAGTACAATTTCGAGTTTATGTTCAGGAGTATATCAAGTTACAGTTACAAGCTCATGTAATCAAAGCCAAATATTAAGTTATTCTATAACATCAGGTGGTATGCCAATAGTCAATATTTCAGCAAGTCCTATAATAGGTGAAAGCCCATTAGGAGTTAATTTTACAAATTCGAGTTCAGGAGGAACTTCTTATTTATGGGATTTTGGAAATGGGATCAATGCAAATACATATGATGTATCATCTCAAACATATACTACTCCAGGTACATACATTGTTTATTACACAACTTCAAATGGAAATTGTAGCTCTACAGATTCATTAATTATTACAGTTACAGATAATAATATTTTAATTCCAAATGTATTTACTCCAAATGGAGATGGTGCTAATGATGTATTTAAAATTAGTAGTCAATTAATTAAAGACTTTAATTGTAGTATCTACAATAGATGGGGAAATAAATTATTTGAATGGAGCGATATTAAAATGGGTTGGGATGGAAAAGTAAACAATAAAGAATCTGCAGATGGAACTTATTTTTATATCATTAACGCAAAAAAACTAGATGGTAAAGATTTTAAAAAGGAAGGGGTAATTACTTTGATTAGATGATTTTGTTTATTTAGGTATATATGTTGGTATAGAATTGGGTAAGTTTCAGATTCAGCTGAAAATTTGAGTGTTAAACTATTTTCTAAAACTCGTAAAATAGCTGTAAATACTGATTTAACTAATCAGTTGGATAAGTTGGGAAGCTTGAGTTATGAGATGAGTTAAAGAAATGAAAGCACCTCTCGAAATGTAATACGAAAGGCGCTTTTCTTACAAAAAGTCTGATTTAATGAAAATTTTTAATCGTTATTGATTATGAATAGTATAATGACCTTTAATGAAAAAAGATGCTTAGCCCTTTTATATTAGCGGTAAGTCTTATTGCGTCATAAATGCGTTGTTGGCTAGTCCCCATTTTAATCAATGATTCTTCATGTGCGTTTACACATAATTCACAACCGTTTAGAGCAGATATGCTTAAACTCATGAGCTCAAAAAATTCTTTACCTAGCTGGGGATTTCCCATAACAGTCATTTTTATGCCAGCAGGTGTATTTTGGTAAAAATCTTTTTTGGTAAAATGCCTAAAGCGGTAGAATACGTTGTTTACATTAAGTAGGGATACACATGCATAAGTTTCAGATATTTCTTCCGAATTAACTCCAAAATTAATGGCTTTTTCTTTTAATGCTAGTTCTAGTTCTTGGCTTTTTTCATTTATAGCAATACCTAAAGCAAGTAATGTACTTTCTTTCTGAGTTAAACTTTCATAACTTAATGAATTTCCAATATTAATTTTTAAATCCTTTAAATAGCGTGCATCTGTGTTAGCCATGTCAATCAAAGGTTTTGGTGCTATTAAATTTTGGTTTATTATATTTAATAAACCATCAAGTGTTTCATTTATTTCCATTATTTCCATTATTTTATTTTATTGTTTCTTCTCCTTTTTGCCAGTTACATGGGCATAATTCATCAGTTTGTAATGCATCAAGCACTCTAATTACTTCTTTTACATTACGGCCTACATTTAAATCATATACGCTTACCCATCTTATAACACCTTGAGGATCTACTATAAATGTGGCTCTATATGCAATTTTTTCTTCGGTATCTAAAATGCCTAATTCTTCCGCTAATGATTTTGAAGTATCTGCTAGCATTGGAAATTTTAAATTTCTTAAGTCATCATGGTTTTTTCTCCAAGCGGCATGAACAAATTCACTGTCTGTTGATGCTCCAATTAAAACAGAATCTCTATCAGTAAAATCTTGGTAGTGTTTGTTAAATTCAGCAATTTCAGTTGGACAAACAAAAGTGAAATCCTTTGGCCACCAAAATTGTACCATCCATTTGTCTGTTTTAGTATGTATGTCATTTGTAATTACTTCAAATTCTTTTCCTTTCTCAATTGATGTAACTGCTTGTTTTTTGAATGTAGGAAATTTTGATCCTATTGAGATAACGCGTGTTGTAGTTTCCATTTTTTTTATGTTTATAGTTTATATATTGTTTATTTTATTATTATTGGTTTAAATATGCTTTATACATCCAAATTGATTTTTCTTGTTCTCTAATGTAATCACTCATTAAAGCATTTGTACCTTCATCATTTGCACTTCCTGCTAGTTCTAATATTTCTCTTTGTAAACTAATTGTGATTTTAAAACTGTTTAAAATTTCATTTAAAGCCTTTTTTCCTTCACTAATATTTGTCCGCTCTTGTATTTCAGATAATTTAATATATTCGCTGTAAGAATGTACTGGGGTTTCCCCTAATGTTAAAATACGCTCGGCTATTTCATCAATTTTTAATTGAAGTGTATTGTATATTTCTTCAAATTTTAAATGAAGTTCAAAAAAGTTTGAGCCTTTTATATTCCAGTGAAAGCCTCTAACGTTTATATACAACATTTGGTAGTTGGATAAGAGTGTGTTTAATTGTTTTGCAATTTCATTGCATTTTACTTTTTGTAATCCTATGTTATTTTTCATTTTTTTTGTTTTTTATTATGGCACAAATTTTATTATTTTATTTATATCAATCAAACTGATATTTTTTATATTTGTATAGATAAAATCTATATTATGAATTTTCAGCAATTAGAATACATTGTCGCAGTTGATAGACTTAAGAATTTTGTTAAGGCATCAGAAGCTTGCTTTGTTACACAAGCAACATTAAGTATGATGATTAAAAAGTTAGAGGATGAATTGGATATTAAAATTTTTGATAGATCAAAGCAACCTGTAAAAACAACCATAATTGGAATTGAGTTAATAACACAGGCACAAAAAATACTTCTAGAATCAAAAAAAATTAAAGAAATAGTAGCTTCAGAAAAAGGAATTGTTAGTGGTGAATTGAAACTTGGAATTATTCCAACTTTAGCGCCTTATTTATTACCCTTATTTCTAAAAAAAATGAAAGAGGCTTTTCCATTAGTTAAATTGCTAATTAATGAATTAACAACTGATGTTATTATTCAAAAATTGAAAACTGGTGAAATTGACCTTGGTATTTTGGCAACTCCGCTGCATGACAAGAGGCTAAATGAACGACCATTGTTTTATGAAAAATATTATTTATATGTAAATGACAAAGAGAAGGGATTTAATAAGCAATTTGTATTGCCGAAAGAAATTGATGTAAATAGATTATGGTTGTTAGAAGAAGGTCATTGTATGCGCTCTCAGATTTTAAATTTTTGCGCATTAAAAAAACAACATGAGTTTGAAGAGTCTTTTCATTACAATGCTGGTAGCATCGAAACTTTAAAGAATATGGTTGATGCAAATTTTGGAATGACAATAATTCCTGAACTAGCTACTCACAATTTATCAAAGACACAGAGTAAACGAATAAGATTATTTAATGATCCTATTCCTGTAAGAGAAATTAGCTTAGTTACACATCGTGAATTTTTAAAAGAAAAACTTATTAAGAAATTAGAGGAAGTAATTTTATCTGTAATTCCTTCTGAAATGCAAGTAAATAAAAAAAGAAATATTATAGAGCTGTAATATTATTTGTGTTAGGTGGTTCGATATCTTTTACCTTTTCTCCTCTTTCCATCTATAATAGCAATCCATTACTCTATAGTATAAATCATAGCCTTCATTATTGATAATGTAATCATTACTTAAATAATAGCAATATTTTCTAAATTTTTCAAAGTCAATATTTTCATCTCCAGTTAATTTTCGGAGTGTTTCACCATTAAATTTCTTTCCAACTTCTTCTTGTATAAAAATATCTTCAAAAATTTGAGCTAATTTACGTTGTTCTCTTCCTTTTTGACTAAACTGCATGTATAGCGCTGTAATTGGACTTTGCATAGCATTTACCGTTGATATTTTAGAGTTGTCAATTACCCTTTTCATGTAATCTTTTTCGTAGGGTTTCAATTTAAATTCACTTACAACAACTTGGTTAAGCTTATACGAATTTTCGTCCATTATTATTTTGCATTCACTCCCATCACCACGGTACAATGATTTAGCAGGTAATTTTAATCGCTTATATCCAACAAATGAAAATATAATTGAATCGTTTATACCAGCTGAAATATAAAATTTACCGTTTCCATCACTTATTTGACCTTGACCCGAATAACTGTTAATTACATATACAAATGGTATGGCTGTTATACTATCCGATTCGGTAATTGAACCTTTAATGGTAATTTGAGCGTTTGATGCATAAAAACAGGTAAATAATACTATTAATAGTAAAAACTTTGTATTTATTTTAAGAAACGCCATTATTCAAATATATAGACTTATTCACAAACAGTTAATAATTTAACCTTTTTTATAGCATATTTTACCGTAAATTTAAAACCACAAAATATGGATAATTTTATAGTATCGGCTCGTAAGTATCGCCCACAGTTGTTTAATACAGTTGTAGGCCAAAGCCATATTACTAATACATTAAAACAAGCCATTAAAAATGGTAAAATAGCGCAAGCTTATTTGTTTTGTGGTCCGCGTGGTGTTGGTAAAACAACATGTGCTCGTATTTTTGCAAAAACTATCAATTGTACAAATTTAACTAGCGATGGCGAGGCTTGTGGGCAATGTGAATCATGTTTATCATTTGATTCAGGTGCATCATTAAATGTATATGAATTAGATGCGGCTTCTAATAACTCAGTAGAAGATATTAGAAACTTGGTGGATCAAGTGCGCTTTGCCCCACAATTAGGAGATTATAAAGTTTATGTGATAGATGAGGTACACATGTTGTCTAATGCAGCATTTAATGCCTTTTTAAAAACATTAGAAGAACCACCTAAACATGCTAAATTTATTTTAGCCACTACCGAAAAGCATAAAATTATTCCAACAATACTTTCACGTTGTCAGGTTTTTAGTTTTAATCGTATTAAAACAGAAGATATTACTGAACAGCTTGAATATATTGCAAAAACAGAACACATTACCTATGAACCAGAAGCATTGCATGTAATTTCGCAAAAAGCAGATGGAGGTTTGCGTGATGCTTGCTCTATTTTTGATCAAATGGTAACTTTTACTGGAAACCATTTAACCTACAAAGCTGTTGTAGAAAATTTACACGTGCTTGATTACGATTATTATTTTAAGCTAACTGATGCGGCGTTAAATAATAGGATGGGTGAAATAATGGTAACCTTTGATGAAATTTTAAAACAAGGTTTTGATGGTCATAATTTTATTATTGGTTTTGGAGAGCATTTGCGTAACTTATTAGTAAGTAAAGATGCTTATACCATTCAATTATTAGAAGTAAGTGATCAATTAAAGCAACGTTTTGGGCAACAAGCACAACAATGCGAAGTTCCATTTTTATTAAATGCTTTAAACTTAATTAGTAAATGTGATGTAAATTATAAATCTGCTAAAAATCAACGATTGCAGGTGGAAATGACACTTTTACAAATTAATAATTTAACTGCCGCATTACATAATGCGGAAAAAAAAAAGATGAATTCGTAGCTGCTAGTACTACTGAAACCGAAACTCCAGCAACTCCAAAAAAATTTAATGCGGCTCCTACCATTCAAACAGTTACAAAACCTGTAGTTGGTGTTGATGCAATTAAAAATATTAAAACACATTTTTCATTACAAGAAAGTGGTTCTGTTTCTCAAACAAAAAGTGCAGTAGTTTCAGAAAATGAAAATTCTATCTCACAAGAAGCAGATGTTGATTTAACTGAAGAAATTGCACTTAATGGAGTAAAACAATTTGCAGATCAAAAGTTACAAAATGGTAATAGGCAGCTATATGCCACTTTTACTTCTAGTAAAATAAGTTTTAATAATCCTACAATTTTAATAGAGTTAAATAACGAAGTACAACGCGAAATGCTTACTACTATTAAGCAAGACATGCTTGATGAATTGAGAATTATTTTAAAAAATAAACAAACTCAATTAGAAATAAAAGTTATGGAGACTGTTGAAAATTTAAAAGCCTATAAACCTCTTGATAAGTTTAAACTAATGGCAGAAAAAAATCCAATGTTATTAGAATTAAAAAAACGTTTTGATTTAGATATTGAATATTAATTTATAATTATAAAGTTTTTATGAATCCAAAAAAAATTGATTTAGCATTACAAGGTGGTGGAGCACATGGTGCATACACTTGGGGTGTTATTGATAGATTACTTGATGATGAACGAATCGAAATTGATGGAGTTTGTGGAACAAGTGCTGGAGCGATGAATGGTGTTTGTACTATTTATGGATTAAAAAAAGGGGGAAGAAATTTAGCAAAACATACTCTAGTTAAATTTTGGCATAAGATATCTGAAGTAGGTAAATTATCTCCTTTGCAACCTAGCTGGTTTGATAAAATGATTAGCAAAGGAAATATGGATTACTCTCCAAGCTATAAATTTTTTAGCATGAGTACCGAAAACTTTACTCCTAAACAATTAAATCCTTTACAATATAACCCACTCGAAAAAATATTAAATGAAGTTATTGATTTTGAAGAGCTTCATAAATTAAATCCACCAAAATTATTTGTTTGTGCAACTAACGTTAAAACCTGTGAACCAAGAATTTTTGGCCATGAAGAAATTACTGCTAAAACAATTTTAGCATCTGCATGTTTACCTTATATGTATGATGCAGTTGAAATTAACGGAGAATATTTTTGGGATGGTGGATTTAGTGGAAACCCAATTATTCAGCCTTTAGTTGATAATACAATTGGCACAGAAGACATTTTGCTAGTACAAATTAATCCAAAAAATATAAAGAATATCCCTGAAAAAATTGAAGAGATAAAGGACCGTATTAATGAAATAAGTTTTAATTCATCATTAATTCTTGAGTTAAAATTAATTCAGTTTAAACAATCACTCATTGAAAAAGGGATTACGCTTGATGGCGATTTAAAACCTGTTTTCCTTCATAATATTAGTGCCGAATCAGAATTAGGTGATTTGAATTTATCTTCAAAATTAAATACATCCTGGGATTTTATGATGTATTTAAAAGATGCTGGCTATAAGGCTTGCGACAAATGGTTGGAAACAAATTTCGAACATATTGGAAATAAAAATACCCTTGATTTAAAATAGAATTTACTGTACCTTAATTATAATCATGACTTTATTTTTTCTTATTCTATTTCTTTCTTCACTTTTAATAGTTTCTTTTTTTTATTTACCAAAATTCGGAAAACACCCTAGTGGCGAACATTTAGAACTTATAAAAAAATCGCCTAATTTTAAAAATGGGTCATTTGCTAATTTAAATTACACTCCAGCTTTAACGGAAGGTGCTAGTTATTATACTGTTTTAAAGGAATTTATTTATGGTAATAAACAAAGAGTTAAACCACTAAAGGAAATCCCCGCCATAAAAACTAATTTGCATACATTAGATATTAATCAAAATTTATTAGTGTGGTTTGGCCATTCATCTTATTACTTTCAACTTGATGGTAAACGTTTTTTAGTTGATCCTGTTCTAAGTGGTAACGCCTCACCTGTTCCAGGAAGTATTAAAGCATTTAAGGGAGCTAATATTTATAGTGCAGATGATATTCCAGAGATAGATTATTTATTTATAACTCATGATCATTGGGATCATTTAGATTATAAAACAATTATAAAATTGAAATCTAAAATTAAAGTGATTGTTTGTGGATTGGGAACTGGTTCACATCTCAAGCATTGGGGATTTAAAAATGAACAAATTATTGAAAATGATTGGCATAGTAATATAAATTTAGAATCTGGATTTGTTGTAAATACCCTACCTGCTAGGCATTTTTCGGGAAGAGGATTAGTGCGAAATAAAACATTATGGGCTTCTTTTTTACTGCAAACTCCCAGTATGAAAATTTTTATTGGAGGCGATAGTGGTTATGATACTCATTTTGCAGAAATAGGAAAGCGTTTTGGAGAGATTGATTTAGTTATTTTAGAGAATGGTCAATACGATAAAAATTGGAAATATATTCACACACATCCTCATGAATTTTTAAATGTGGCAAAGGAGTTAAATGCTAAACATGTATTTCCTGTTCATTCTGGGAAATTTGCTTTAGCAAATCATGCCTGGCATGAACCTTTGTCTAAAGTTTATGAATATAATAAAACCGAAATGCTATCTCTAGTAACTCCTTTAATTGGGGAAATAGTTAATTTAAATGCATTACAACAAGATTACAAGCAATGGTGGCTTAGTGTTGAGTAAGATTTGTAGTTTTTTCATATTTCTACAATTTGTAGCAATCTTATACTATAAAACAGTGTAATTTTGATTTATAAAATTGAAATATGTCAAAAGTTAAAACATCTTATTTCTGTCAGAGTTGTGGAGCGCAATCAGCTAAGTGGGCTGGTAAATGCAATAGTTGCAATGAATGGAATACCCTTGTAGAAGAAGTAATTCATAAAGAAACAAAAAATGACCGTTTGCAATTGTTTTCAGCAAATAAAAACGAAAATCATAAATCAAACCAATCCGTATTATTACAAGAAATTGGAATTTCTGAATATCCTCGTATTCCGGTTCCTGGCCAAGAATTAACTCGAGTTTTGGGTGGAGGTATTGTACCTGGTAGTTTAGTATTATTTGGTGGTGAACCTGGTATTGGTAAATCTACTTTAATGCTTCAATTGGCTCTGCGTTTAAAGAATTTAAAAGTACTTTATGTAAGTGGCGAAGAAAGTGAACAACAAATAAAAATGCGTGCCGAACGTATTGGTATTACTACCGAAAACTGTTTTATACTTCAAGAAACTAACACACAAAATATATTTGTACAGGTAGAAAAAATTCAACCTCAGTTAGTGGTAATAGATTCAATTCAAACCCTTCATACAAGTTATATTGATAGTAGTCCGGGTAGTGTTAGTCAGGTTAGGGAATGTGCATCTGAGTTTTTGCGTTTTGCTAAAGAAACCAATGTGCCTGTATTTATGATTGGACATATTACTAAAGAAGGTAGTTTGGCAGGACCAAAAATATTGGAACACATGGTTGATACTGTTTTGCAATTTGAAGGCGATAGAAACCATATTTACCGTTTATTACGAGCTACAAAAAATAGGTTTGGTAGTACTAATGAAATGGGGATTTACGAAATGAATGGAGATGGTTTAAAAGAAGTGCTTAATCCTTCGGAAATTTTAATTACCAATAGAAACGAAGCTACTAGTGGAGTAGCAATTGCTGCAACTTTAGAAGGTAATAGACCATTGTTAATTGAAACACAGGCATTAGTTAGTACTGCTGCATATGGCACTCCACAACGTTCTTCAACAGGATTTGATTTACGCCGATTATCTATGCTTTTGGCGGTATTAGAAAAACGTTGTGGATTTAGGTTAGGTGCAAAAGACGTGTTTATTAATATTGCAGGAGGAATTAAAGTAGAAGACCCAGGAATTGATTTAGCCCTTGTGTGTGCAGTTTTATCAAGTAATGAAGATTTACCAATTGCTCAAAATGTATGTTTTGCAGCTGAAGTGGGCTTAACAGGCGAAATACGCCCAGTAAGTCGTATTGAACAACGAATTTTTGAAGCTCAAAAACTAGGTTTTGAGAAAATATTTATTTCTACATATAATTTAAAAGGCTTAAATTTAAAACAACTAAAAATAGATGTTATTGCTGTAAGCAAAATGGAAGATGTTTTTAGTAAATTATTTGGGTAAAATAAATGACTAAATTTCACTATATTTTTTTTCTAATACTTTTTATAGGTATTGAAGTTAAATTAAAGTCTCAAATTAGTTATAATAAAAACGAAATACTCGCATTACTTAATAGTAAGGACGACACAAATAAAGTAAATAATTTAATAGATTGTGGTTTCGAATTAGAAAATACAAATATTGATTCTGCTTTGTTATTCTATTTTAAAGCAAAAGATATTTGCGATAAAATTAATTTTAAAACTGGTAGAATTCGTGCCTACTTTAATATTAGTTATATATATAATTTAAAAAATGAGTATGATAAAGGATTGAGGATAAACATCCAATCTGTGCGTGAATCAAATCTCATTCAAAATCAAGAATTATTAGCTAAATCTTTTTTCAATTTAGGTGCTAGTTATACTTATTTAAATAATTATAATAAGGCAATTAAATATTATGAAGTTGCCGCAAAATTTTTCAATAAATCAAAGAATAAAAAACATTTAGCATTATTGTATGGCAATATTGCTTCCTGTTATAATAATAGTACAAATACTAATTTTGATACAATTTTGTTTAATAAGGCTATAGAGTATTATAATTTGGCAATCAATTCTGCAAGTGATATAAATGATACAGCTCTTATTATTACAAATTATTTAAATATTTCATCTACTTACTTGAATTTAGGAAAGGCAAGCAAAATGAACACTTATTTAAATAAGGCTCTTTTGTTAAGTGAAAAATTTGGGAATGAAAATCTAAGAGCTTCGGCTTATGAGTTAAGAGGACAATACTATTTAGCAGTTAATGATTATAAAAATGCATTACTTATTTCACAAAAAGGTTTAGTGATTTTTCAGGAGAATGGAAATTTGCATGAGGAAATCAAGTGTTTAAAAACTATTTCAAATTCTTACTTTTACTTAGGGCAAATTAAAGAGGCTGAGCAAGTAATTGATAAAGCAATGGTAATTTGTGATTCTATTAGCTCATTATCTGATAAAAATACTATTTTAATGACTTATGCTAAAATTAAGCATAAGAATGGGAAAATAAATGAGGCTTATATTGGATTGATGGATTTAATAAATATATCTGATTCAATAAATAGTGAAGATATGCGTAAGCAGTTTACTGATTTAGAAGCTAAATATGCAGGAGAAAAAAAAGAATTGCAAATTAGGAACCAGTCTGCAGAAATTTTGGCTAAAGAAAAACAAAATAAGCAAAAAACAATTATTATAATTTGTGGGGCATTGGGATTACTTGCCACTGCGATATTTGGAAGTTTAGCCTTTTTTAATTACAGAAAAACTAAAAAACAAAATTTAATTATTGAAAATCAAAAAATGCAAGTTGAAATGCAGAATGAGGAGATTGTTCATCAAAAAGAATTAATTGAAGAAAAACAAAAAGAAATCATAGATAGTATAAATTACGCTAAACGTATTCAAAGTGCTGTTTTACCTGATAAATTTGTATGGGAAAAAGTGTCAAAGGAGCATTTTATATTTTTTAAACCTAAAGACATAGTAAGTGGTGATTTTTATTGGGCTTATAATACTCCAAATAACCGTTCCGTTTTTGCTTTGGCTGATTGTACTGGACATGGAGTGCCAGGTGGTTTTATGAGTATGCTTGGTAATAGTTTATTAAATGAAATAGTGATTGATAATAAATTATTTAAAACAGATATTATATTAAATAAACTAAGGTCAAAAATTATTACTGCTCTCGAACAAAATACAAGCACAGTTAAGCAAAAAGACGGAATGGATATTAGCTTGTGTGTATGGAACAAATTAGATAATACTTTGGAGTTTTCTGGTGCTAATAACCCATTGTGGTTATTACGTAATAATGAAATTATTGAATATAAAGCAGATAAAATGCCTGTAGGCTACTATCTGGAGGATGAAATTCCCTTTTCAAGTACAATTATACAATTGCAAAAAGGTGATATAATTTATTTATGTACAGACGGTTTTGCAGATCAATTTGGTGGACCAAGTGGTAAAAAGTTTAAATATAAGCCTCTAATAAATTTGCTATTAAGTATTTCTAATAAAACTATGGAATTACAAAAAAATGAGTTAGAATTGGTGTTTAATAATTGGAGAAATAAACTAGAACAGGTAGATGACGTTTCTATTGTAGCTATAAAAATATAAAATATGTTCAATAAAAAATTTAGTAAAGTATTAAATGAAGCATTAGAGGTAAATAATATATTGGAAGCAAATGCGCTTCAGCAATTATGTATTTCTAAAATAAATAGTGGAGTTGATGTTGTAATTGAAAGTCCTGAAAAAACTGGTAAATCAACAACCTTGGCAATTACAACAATACATAAATTAAAATACGCGGTAGAAGATGTACCTCGTGCTTTAATTATTTCGCCAACTGTAGAATCTTGTGATGCATTGTTTGCACAATTTAAATTATTAGCAGCTGGTAGTGATTTGCGTATCCATGTAGCTCACGAAAAAGGTAAAATAGATAAACAAGGCGAAGAAATTTATTTTGGAGCTGATATTGTAATTGGAACGCCTCGCCGCATTTTAGAAATTTATTTCCATAAAAATTTATACATCAATAAATTGAAATTATTTGCTATTGATGATATTGAAACACTTGTAAAAAATCAGCACCAAGGCGAAATCCATAGGTTATCTGATAGTTTACCAAAATGCCAACGTTTAGCTTTAACCGATAAACTTACCGAACGCATTGAAACTCTATTGGATAAATTTATGTTAACACCTCATTTGGTGCAGTGTGATTAAGTTTGTTTTCGGTATGAGTCACCTAAGTAATTTAAAAAATGGAAATAAGATTTTTGTTTTTTTTGAATATTAAATTCACAGACTAAATTACTATAAGTTAATCAGTCGTTTTTTTTGCTTGCTTTAAAACTAACGCATACGTTAGTAGTAGTGCGTTGGATGTGGACGAAAGGTGTGAAATTTTATTTTTAAAGCAGTTTGCGGGAAGCCTTTTCGTGCGATTAAAAATAAAATATGGCTTTCGTCCTTGTCCGCCAGTTGGCGGATTCTTTTTTTCGTCAAGGAAAAAAAGAAAAATGAAGCTGGGTTTACATGGAAGTTTTACTTAATTCTTTACTATTTTCTGTCTAGTTATTGTGTGATTTTTGTTTTCTATTTCAATGGTATAAAGCCCGATTGAATAACTATTTAAATCTACAGTTATAGTTTGTGTGTTTGTGGGAATAGTATTCTCAGTAATTAAATTCCCCAATACATCATAAATTTTAAACGATTTTATTGCTAATGCACCGTTATCTATTGTTAAGTGTGATGTTACAGGATTAGGGTAAATAGTATAAGTGTTATTATTTACTATTTCATTTAGGTTTGTAGCACAAGTTAGTTTATTAATGTAATCCCACACCATATTATCAAAAGATGATAATGCTAAATTAAATCCACCAGCAGTATTTCCTTGTCTTATAATTACAATTTTTTGACTTGGAACTATATAAATTTTTTGATCATTTTTTCCTAATGCACAATACATATCACTTGGTGCATTTGGAATTAACGTGCCAGGAAAAACAAATGGAAAGCCTGGGGCCATAGAACTAGCTTTTCCATTTAACCACCATAAATAGCCATAAGAATTATTTAAGGGTTGTGAAGTATTAACCATTGCTTTGTAGTACATAGAATCTTTCATTATAGTATCAGTATTCCAAATGCCTTTGTTTAAAGTTAATAAACCAAAACGAGCCATATCTCGTGCTTTGCTATAATATACTTGATCAAACCATATTCCTCCCATTCCTATATGAGATTTTATCCATGTATTTGTTAATGAGTTATATGTTACGCCAACAGTACTGCTAACTACATCTTGCACTTTTCTATAAGCTCCAG
>CALMMX010000275.1 GCA_937868545.1 uncultured Bacteroidota bacterium | reverse complement strand
ACAAAATTAGATTCTTTAGTTGAAGGAACTAATACTTTAAAGGATTCATTAGTAAAATTAAATACGAGTATTCAATACAAAGACAATAATAAAATAGCTTTAGCAAGTTTTTTTAATTCGTTAAGTAATATTGTCAACGAACCCAAAAGTGTAAGGATATTACATTATGGTGATTCGCAAATTGAAGGAGATAGAATTAGTGATTATTTACGTTTAAAATTGCAAGGGCAATTTGGTGGAGAAGGTCCGGGTTTAATATCATTTATGCCAGTAGCTCCTAGTGTTATTAATAAACTATCTTGGAGTTCTGGTTGGGATAGATATCCTGTGTTTGCTGGAAAAGATAAACGTGTTAAGCATAATAACTTTGGTGCGCTAGCTCACATTACACGTTTTTATAGTTATACACCAATTACAGATACAACACAATATAAATCGGCATGGGTAAAAATTGTTACAAGTAAGAATGGTGGACCTAAAGCTGCTGCTTATAATAAAGTGAAATTGTATTATGGAGGAGCTCAAGCAAAAACGCATGTAGAATTATATGAAAATGGAACTTTAAATAATTCAGATTCATTAGCTGCAGGTGGTAATTTTAATATTAAAGAGTTTAACTTAAATCAAGGAGCATTGTTGCAAGAGTTTAAGTTTAAAGGAAAAGATAGTCCCGATTTTTATGGAGTTTCTTTAGAAGGCGGCAAAGGCGTAATGGTTGATAACATGGGCTTAAGAGGCAGTTCAGGAACTTTTTTCAATCAAATAAATTTTGGACAATTAAAACAATTTTACGACCATTTAAATACAAAACTTATTATATTACAGTTTGGCGGAAATTCCTTACCATACATAACCACACCCGAACAAGCGGCAAACTTTGGAAATTATTTAAAAGCACAAATACTCATAATTAAAAGACTAGCACCTCAAGCATCTATATTAGTTATTGGCCCAGCAGATATGAGTGTAAAGGTTGGTACAACTTATGAAACACACCCTCAATTAGAAAATTTACGAGATGCAATTAAGAAATCTGCTTTTGATACTGACTGTGCGTTTTTTGACATGTACAATTGCATGGGTGGAAAAAATAGTATGCTAACTTGGGTAGAGCAGGGAATTGGGGCAAAAGATTATATTCATTTTAGTTCTGGTGGTGCACGAAAAATTGCTGTATTACTGTATTCATCATTAATGAATGATTATAATACTTTTTTGAAATCAGGTAAAAAATAAAACAGCTTAAGTAAATTATGATTAAAACAAAAAGACATTGTGTTTCGTACAATTTTTTTGCAAGTCTTTTGTCTTGTTTAATTTTTCTTTTGCCAGGTGTTGCTAAGTCTCAAATACCCCCATTTATTAATGTTAATCAAAGTAAATTGCACTTTAGTAAGGATAGTTCTAAAATGATGTCTTTTTACAAAAAGATAGATGAATTAAATCAAGGTAAAAGAAAACAAGTAAACATCATTCACTTTGGAGGTTCGCATTTACAAGCAGGGTTTTGGACAGAGGTTTTAATGGATGGTTTCCAATCATTAAATAAATATGAAGGTGGCGGAACATTTATTTTTCCATTTAAAATTGTAAAAGCAAATAGCCCACATTTTTTTAAATCATTTACCACTGGTAATTGGAAAAGATGCAGGTGTGCAATTTCAAAAGAGATGTGTGATAATTTAGGTGTGGCTGGTGTTGCAGGAATTACAAATGACAGTGCAAATACATTTGGATTTAATTTATTAGCAAACAATCATCATAAAAAATTTAATACTTTAAAAGTGTATCATAATTTTAATTCGAGTTTCGAATTTTCTTTTAGTCAACAAATGGGAGTATATTTTACTAGAAACGATTATAAGGATAAAGGTTATAGCGAATTTAAATTTGAAACTTTAATTGATTCAGTAAGCTTTAATTTAGTGAAAAAAAATAGTGATTCGCCTGATTTTATGCTTCGTGGATTTAGTATAGAAAATTCTAGTCCTGGTTTTTATTATGGTGTAATGGGTGTGAATGGCGCTAGTACTAATTCATTTTTGCGCTGCCCTTTGTTTGTATCAGAATTAAGTACTATTCCACCTGATTTAGTAATATTTTCTTTAGGGGTTAATGATACACATGATCCAAACTTTAGTAAAGAAGCTTTTAAAAATAGGTATGATAGTTTGATAACGTTAGTTAAAAAGGCTTCACCAAATTGTGCAATTATGTTCACTACAGTTACAGATAATTACATGACACGCAAAGCTTCAAATAAGCGACCTATTAAAGCGCAAGAAGCCATGTATGAATTAATGGAAAAACACAATGCGTGTGTGTATGATTTGTATGCTGTAATGGGAGGATATAAATCTATTTACAAATGGTATAAGGCTGGTTTCGCGGCTAAAGACAAGGTGCATTTTAATGCAAAAGGTTATAAGCTTATTGGAAACCTTATGTTTGATGCAATTAATAGAAGTTACGAATACAATAGCAGTTTAACCAAAAAAGGAAAATAAAATGAAAAATAAAAATGCAATACTGTTTTTATTGGTAGCAAATGTATTTTGGGTAATAATCGATTTATATAGGTTTACAAACATTTTTTTTAATGATGCCATTTGGAACTTTTATAAAGAAAACCCAATAAATTTAGTTGTTACATTTTCTAGAATTATAGTTCCTATTTGTTTTGTAGTGTTTGCAATTTTATTATTAAAAAAGACGGATAGCGTAAATGATTTACACAGTAATGATTCCAGTAATGGAGAGGAATTAAACAGCTTTAATTAACAATATCGATATATACATATGAAAAATAAAAATGCAATTATATTTTTAATTATAGGTTCTGGATTATGGATTTTAACCGATTTGTATTGGTTGGTACAAAGTGTTATAAATAGAGGTTTTTCAATGGAGTCAGGTATAATAAGTATACTTATTTCTTTTTTAAATTTGATTATACCAGTTTCGTTTTTAGTATTTGGTATTTCTATGTTGCAAAGTAAAAACGAATCTATTGAAACTACAAGTATTCCTGTTCCACAACAATCTATTTCTTCAATGCAAAACATGACAATTGGAGATTGGCTTGTAACATTCTTAATTACATTAATTCCACTTGGTGGTTTAGTAGCTTTGATTTTATGGTCAACAGATACTGATAATAAGGTGAGGAAAAATTGGGCAATAGCATCTCTTATATATCAAGGTATATTATTGGTTCTATTTTTTATTTTATTTATAGTTGTTTTTATTTTAGCCAGAAATAGTCGAATGTATTATTAATGCTTAATGATGTTTTTACATATTTAAAGCCTTATTTTCTCTATACTAAAGGGGAGCCAATAATTTTTACTCAACTTTATTTTTGGGGATTTTTTGCCATTGTACTTGCAATATATTCTTTAGTATATAAAAAAAATACGCTACGCACTTTTTACTTATTGTTAGTTAGTTTTTTCTTTTATTACAAAACAAGTGGAGTATTTATTATTTTGCTATTCTTCACCATTTTTAGTGATTATAATTGGGGACGACTCATTTATAAAACAGAATCAACTGCTAAGAAGAAAATGTATTTAGTATTTAGTTTAGTATTAAATCTTACACTTTTGTGCTATTTTAAATACGCCTATTTCTTTACTGATAGTATTAACCAACTTGCAGGAACAGATATAACTTTCTTTAATCATTTTGCCCAGTTTAGTAATACATTTTTAGGAACAAAAGACCCTGTAGATAAATTACTTTTGCCAGTAGGCATCTCATTTTTTACTTTTCAATCTATATCTTACACAGTTGATTTGTACCGAAATAAAATTACACCAGTAAAGTCAATTTTTGATTACGGTTTTTTTGTTTGTTTTTTTCCGCATTTAGTAGCTGGACCAATTGTAAAGGCAAATGAGTTTTTATATCAAATTTATGAACCTTATAATTTAAAACGTAAGGAATTTGGATATGCTGTTTTTTGGATTGTAAATGGATTAGGAAAAAAAATATTGGCAGATTATATTGCTGTAAATTACATTGATCGTATTTTTGATAATCCAAATTATTATTCGGGTTTAGAAACTGTATTTGGTATTTTTGGTTATTCATTACAAATTTATGCTGATTTTAGTGGTTATACAGATATTGCAATTGGTATAGCATTGTTATTGGGTTATAGATTAAAAACAAACTTTAAATCGCCTTACAAAGCACAAGATGTTAGCGAGTTTTGGAAACGCTGGCATATTTCACTTTCTACTTGGTTAAAAGATTATTTATATATACCATTAGGCGGAAATAAAAAGGGAACAATTGGTTCATATATATGTATTGCCTTTTTGAGTGTAGTGTTGGTTTTATTAACTGGTAAAATTTGGTTACTACTATTATTATTGTTTTTAGCGATCATTTTAGTTTTGTTATCTTATTTTATACCAAAGGTAAAACAAAGTATAAACACTAACGTTAACTTACTAGTTACAATGTTGTTAGGTGGTTTTTGGCATGGTAGTTCTTGGCTATTTATAATTTGGGGTGGTTTAAATGGTTTGGGTTTAGTAATTCATAAGCTATGGCTGTCAATTTCCCCATTTAAAAACTCAAACAATTTTTTTGTCAAAGTAATGATGGTTTTAATAACCTTATCGTTTATTAGTTTTACGCGTATATTTTTTAGAAGTGATAGTTTAGATACAGTAAGTCTCATATTTGATAGAATCAACAATCATTTTGGAGGGAATTTGTTGTTTGATGTGATTAGAGGGTATTGGATTGTATTTTTGGTAATTCTTGTGGGCTATCTAATTCATTGGATTCCGGAAGGCTTTAAAGAAAAATACCGTTCAAAATTCGCGATGCTGCCTTTACCAATTATGAGTGCAGTGGTAGTGTTGTTTGTGTTTTGTATTTATCAATTAATGAGTGGCGATATGCAGCCATTTATTTATTTTCAGTTTTAGTTAATCCAATAAATTATACTGTTTATACATTGTAGTTGGATTGTCTCCATTTTTAAAGTTTATTTCTTTAAATTTGAGAATATCAATTTTCTGCATTATGCGTACTAGTTTTTTATTTCTATGTTTTTTGGCAGCATCCATTTTTTTATCTGCTCAAAGCCCTTGGACTTCCAAATACACTAATTACAAAAATCGATTTAATACGAAGTTTTGTTCAGTGGGTTCAAACGCTGGGCAAAGCATCCCTTCTTCTGCACATAAATCAGTTATTAGTGCTGGCGATAGTATTAATCACTGGGGTGATGCAACAATTGAATTGGGTTGGTATATTGGTGTACTTTCAACTGAGTATGAAGTAAAACGAATGAATGGTGAAGATTTTTCACAAACTATTACCGATTTGTATTATGCATTACATGCAATAAATAGATTGGATTCAGTTGCTGAAATTTATTACGGTGGAACTTCAAGTTTAAATGGTTTTTTTGTAAGAGATGATGTTTCTCCATTAATGATACCGGCTACTAATCTTACTGAACCACTTATGTTTAATTCTGATAATTGCTTAGTCTCAAATTTTGCATGTGGTTCAAGCTATTGCTTGCCAATTACATCTTTGTGCATTGGTTCATTAAATAATGAAGAAAGTCAGGATCAGTTTTATCATTTATTAATGGGTTTATCATTATGCGCTAAGTATTGTAATGTTACGCATGGCGGACTAAATTTATCATTGGAAGCAAAGGCAATCACAAATCGTATGATTACTTACATAAAAAGTAATGCTTGGATTATTAAAAATCCTGTTACTGGCAACAATGTTTCTAGAGGGGAAAATACTACTTCATATTGTTATGGTATAGCAAATGCTGGATTAAATGTAACTGGAATAAATTATAGTGATGCGGTTACAACAAGTTTTACTTCTTTAACTTCATGGAATGTATTTCCAACTATTACTTTTCCTATTGGCTCTAGTTTAACTTCAGATAATGTGCATATGTTTTTAGCTACTGCCTGTGTTGCTAATGATACACGTGCTAGCGTTGATGCGTATGCTACAACTTATGGTATGCCGATTTATCCTTTGATTAGACAAATTTTATATAACGGACCAAATACTATAAATGACACTGTGTATGTTAATTTAATTAATAAAGCAGATGTAAACGGACCATACTATTATTCACCAACAGCAAAATCTACAGGAGGAACTTGGTTGAGTGAGAATTTGTTTGTGTGGCCTGAGCGTAGCAAAGCTAGTGCTATTGGAACAAATACGCTATCGTTTAGTTTTGGGGAATACTCTGGTTTAGATTTTATGTTGTTGCGAAATTTAATGGTAATAAAAAATTTGACAGTAAATGTAAATGAATTTAATTTAAGCAACAGTGAATTTATTGTTTATCCAAATCCGAATTCAGGAACTTTACAAGTTCAAACTAATTTAAATGGTAATTTTATTATTTACGATTTGTTTGGAAAATTAGTTTTTCAAGCTGCAGTTAATTCTTTAACATCATCTATTGAAATTAGCTCATTGCCCGAAGGCATTTACCTTTACAAATTGGAGAACAAAAACGAATTGCTAAATGGAGGAAAATTGGTTATTGTGAAATAACTTGAATTTCTATTTCTTACCTTAATTTGTAAAACTGATAATCAACATTACTATAAATTAAACTTGTGTTTAATGAATCTGATGCTATGTAATTTGCCAGGGCTTCATTTGGAATGCTTTTGTTTATCAATAAATGCGTGGCATTATAGTGTTTTAATTGTTTTTCAATTTCAGAATTTGAGATATCATTTTTAAGAGCAATAGATTTTGTGTTTGTAAATAACGCTAATGCTCGTGGTTTTTCAAACACTATAATTCCATTTGATAGGTTGAGAGATTTTATTTTATTAAACATGTCATAAGAGGCATCTGTGCAAGGACCATCAATAACATTTTTTGTGGTATCAAAAAGTTTTTCTATTGCAGGCTTATAGGAAAGTATAATTATTAAACCAAATACTATTGAGGTAATTTGCCAGTTAGTGACAATGTCTTTTAAAGATTGTTTTAAACCAATAATGGCATAATAAAAAATTAGAAACAAAATTGGCACTATAAATCTTATACCAGCATCACTGAATTTAAAAATGGCAATACAGCTTATGTATGCTAATACAAATAAGTTAGTAAATGAAAATTTACTTGTTTTCCAATTATATAAAAACCCCAGTATACTAAATACAACTAGTGCAGAAGAACTTATTACTCCTATAAAATATTGATTTTTTGGCTCGTAAATGTTAAAGAAGGTAGACAACGAAAGTGTGTTATAAGATAGGTGCTCAGTTGTACGGTCAAGCAACCCATTGAATTCGAAAAATGAAGGGTAGTTTGTGTTACACGGAAAACCAAACTTTAGAGATATGTAAATAAGAGAAAAACTTAATAGTGTTAAACCGGATAGTTTGTGTTTTTGAATTGTAAAGCTTGTGATTTTATTTTCAAAAAATAAATTATGTATAACAAATACAATAATCATTAAAATTCCAATTGCTCTTATGTGAGCTAAAAGCCCCATTAATAAACCTAGTAGAAGTGCTATTAATGTATTTTTGTTTTTTGGAATAAGGTAAATGCAAGCCATTAAAAATGTTGTGAATGCAAGGTCTGATACAACTTCTGTTTTAAAATTTAGCATTACAGGATTGTATGCAATTATTAAAGTTGTGAAAAGCGCAGTTATAAATGAAAAGCGACCACGTAAAATTAAAAATCCAAAAAGACATGATAGCGCTAAAAATGTAGTCATTAAATAATTTAAGACTTCAAAATTTAAACCATAATGTTTTACAAATGGAGCTAGTAATAGCGGAAATCCAACAGGGTATGCTTGTGGACCAAGAAAAACATCTTTATTAAAAACGTATCCTGTTTCATTTTGAGAAATTCCTTGAGTAATATTTTTTGCTTGATGAAGGTATTGTGCAAAATCATCTCCCCAATCGTGACTAGTTTTTATATTAATAAAAAATAATGGGATTAGTAATAGAAGTAATACTGAGTATTCAATACTTTTTTTCATTACAAATTACCTGCAAGATTAAATAAATTCATTTGGTCTGCAGTCCAATCAAATGCCTCATCTAACTCATTAAATACTTTGGTATGAATTTTTGGATTCTTTATTCTTAAATAAAAATTAGATACAAATTTTAAAGCAGTTGATTTAATAATAAAAGCGTCAGAAATTACTTTTTTACAACGTTCTTCTGAACTAATAAAATCTAATGCACCATTTTCTAACTGTGTTTTCTCAGAAATCGAAATAATAACATAAACCTTTTCAGTAGGAAAAAACTCAAAAGCCTTATAAAATAAAGCTTTACCCATTTCAACGGTAAACATTACATTTCTTGTAAAATTAATAAATACAACATGTTTTTGTTTGTCAATATAATAGTCGCAATAATCATACTCTTCAACTTTTAAAAAGTTAAAATGTTTAATGTGATTTATGTCTATTATGTTGTGCATGTATGTTAGTAGTTCAACAAATCGTTTATTGCTATTTCTACCTTATCGGCATTAGGCAACATTGTTTTTTCTAAAATAGAGTTTAATGGAATTGCCGGTAGGTTTTCTGCTCCAATTACTTTTACAGGAGCATCTAATGCTTTAAAACAGTTTTCGGAAATACGTGCCGCAATACTTTGTGCAAACCCATTAAATACAGGCTCTTCCGTTAATACCATACATTTGCCATGTTTGGTAGCACTTTCAAAAATTGTAGCTTCATCAATTGGTGCAATGGTTCTTAAATCTATAATTTCCACTTGCCCTTCAAATTTTTTGGCAGCTGTTTTTGCCCAGTAAACACCCATTCCGTAGGTAATTATTGTAATTGATTTACCCTCTTTAATATTTGTTTCGCTTGCACTTTGCACTAAACGAGCCTTACCAAAAGGAATTACATAATCTTCGTCTGGTTCAATTGTTTTGGCATCTTCAGTGCCTTTTATTTTACTCCAGTATAAGCCTTTATGTTCTAGCATTACAACAGGATTAGGATCATAGAAAGCAGATTTCATTAAACCTTTTAAATCGGCACCAGTACTTGGATATGCTATCTTTATTCCTTTAATGTTTGCTAACACGCTTTCTACAGAACTTGAGTGATATGGACCGCCACTGCCATAAGCTCCAATTGGCACACGTATAATACAGCTTACAGGCCATTTCCCATTACTTAAAAAACAAGAACGACTTACTTCTGTAAATAATTGGTTTAATCCTGGCCATATATAATCGGCAAATTGAACTTCTACAATTGGTTTTAAACCAACTGCACTCATACCAACTGTGCTACCAATAATAAATGCTTCTTGTATTGGTGTATTAAATACACGATTGTCGCCAAATGTTTGTGCTAATGTTGCAGCTTCTCTAAATACGCCTCCTAAACGTTTACCTACGTCTTGTCCGTATAGTAAAGCATTTGGATGCTTCTCCATAATTTCTCTAATAGCAAATAAAGCGCTATCAACCATTACAGTTTTTTCTTTTCCTATTGGCTCTCTATTTCCTTTTTCTTCAGTAATTGGAGTAGGAGCAAAGTCATGTAAAAATAAATCTTCTGGTCTTGGATCTTCTTCTAACAATGCGTTTTGGTAATCCGCTTCAACTAAGACTTGTGCATTTTCTTCAATATCTTTTATATCATTTGCTAAAAAGCCTGCTACAATTAATTGATTACGTAAACGTGGTAGTGGATCGCGTTTTGCACATTCCTCTAAATCATCTCTGTACCATTCTTTACGAACTCCAGATGTGTGATGGTTTAATAATGGAACTTTAGCATGTACTAACATTGGCCTGCGTTCTTTTCTAATAATCTCAAGGCATTCATTAATGGTATTAAATGACGCTATAAAATCTGTTCCATCAATTGTTCGGGTTTCTAAGCCTTTAAATCCTTTTGCATATTCTGTAATATCTTGTGAGCGAATTTCTTTAGCGTTAGCAGAAATATCCCATTCGTTATCTTGCACTAAATATAAAATCGGTAATTTTTTTAGGGTAGCCATTTGAAAAGCTTCGGCAACCTCTCCTTCTGTACAACTTGCATCACCAAGCGAACACACTGCAACTGGATTTAAACCACCAAAGTCTTGTTGTAAATTATTTAATTCTAAGTATTGTAAACCCATTGCAATACCAGTTGTTGGTATTGCTTGCATACCTGTAGCACTCGATTGGTGAGGTATTTTAGGCATATCATCTCTTTTTAAACTTGGATGAGAATAGTATGTCCTTCCTCCTGAAAACGGATCGTTTCTTTTAGCCAATAGTTGTAACATTAATTCAAAAGGACGCATACCAATTGATAATAGAATACTATCGTCACGGTAATATGGACTTACAAAATCTTGCGGTAAAAGTTGTAAGCCTAATGCTATTTGAATCGCTTCATGTCCACGAGAGGTAGCATGTACATACTTAGCAGTAATTTCTTTATTAGCTTCATAAAGTTCTGCCATGCTTTTTGCAGTACACATAAGTGTGTATGCTTTTTTTAATACTTCTGTAGATATTTTCGTTTTCAAAGGAGTTGTTTCTAAAACCTGGTTTGCCATTTGTGTTTAATTCTATAGAATACTAATATAGAAAATTTGTTTGAAATTATGGCTTGCTTTTGTCCATAAAAAAAGGGGTTTTATCTTAATAGAAAAACCCCTTTTTTTGATTAATGGATGTGTGTTTTTACTGTATGATTAGCTTTTGATGCTTTTGCGAGTTATTTTCATTTTTTAGAGAATAGGTGTATATTCCTTTAGCCCATGATTTAGTATCTATTTGGAGCATTTCAAAAAATTGTTTTTCGTAAATTAATTTACCGTAAGCATCATATATAGCAATGGTTTTTTGAGAAGTTGATTCTAATGATTTAATATTAAGAATTCCGCATGTTGGATTTGGAAATACAGAAATACCATTAGTTTCTTCAAGATTATTTTGTGACGTTGTAACAGGGTAGCATTGATGCAAATAATAATTTAAACAAGAATCGATATAAGCTGGAGTTTGATGAAAGCCGCCATGACCTAATGCAGGATCTGAAATATATAATCCAACGGTACCACCATTAGCAATTACCCAATTTTTAGCTGAATTCATTCCTACACACCCATCTCTAGCTGGGTTAGGATCCATGCCTCCGCAGTACATACCCCATTTTTTTCCTGTATATAGTGTATGACCGTATGTGCCAGCATTTATTGCATTGTAAATAGGGTAGGTAGAATCTGCTTTTCCAGCATTAGACATTATTGTGCAAAAATAATTATTGCCACCTTGTGATGGTAAATCTTTAAACGCAACAGCATATGAGCGAGCTGAACCCCTACTAAAGCCATGTAATAAAGCTTTATTTGGTGGATAACTAATTCCAGTGAGAGCAGATTTAAAGTATGTATAAATTGTATTGTCGTCAAAGTAATCGTTTGGTGCAACGGCAGCTGCTCCTCTGTAGTATTGTACGGCAATTATACCACATCCTTTGGCTGCCGCTCTCGAATGCCACAAATAAAATTCGTCAAAAGCTGTACCACCAGTTCCGTGCAGAGTTACTATTATTGGTGTTACAGAAGGGGTAGTGCCAGCAGGAAACCATTTTAATAGAAATGAATTTCCATCGACAGTTGCTAGAGTTTGAACGCCGTTTGATACAGCATAATTTCCTCTGGTTACATCCATACTAAAGCATTCATTGTATAATGCTAATGCAACGCCCGTAAGCTGTGCATTTAATTTGGTAAATGACATAACAATGAATAAGGCGAGTAAATTTTTTTTCATATTTTATAATTTTTAGTTACCTAAAATTATAAAATATTTTTTATAAATTTTAATAATGTATGTTGAAAATCTTATTTTGAATACTAAACCTTTATTTAATAATTACACCTTTTTTATCAATAAAAGGTATCATTTGAAAGTTTGAATCAACAATAGATTCTGGTAAAAAAACGTATTGCTTATCATACATTTTTCCATCCATAGTAAAACTAACCCAGTATTCGTTACTAATTCCAAACACTTCTTTTGAAACAGGCTCTATTAACTTATAATCTAAGGCTTGAATTTCTTCAAAATAATGACGGAGGGTACTCGTTTTTTTCTTTTCATCGTTTATCACGCCATAGCCAGTAGATGTAATTAATACATTTGAAATTGCCTCATCTTTAAAATTAAAAATATAGGCATTGTATTCATCTAAGCCATCAAATTCTCTCACTATAGTAATTGCTATGTCTACTACCTCCGGAAAAACTATATCTTTTATCATACTAATTTTAATAAATAATTTTCTTTTTTCCCTTTACTTACTAATAGATAAGTTTCGTTATTAAACTGTGATAAATCAACTAACGCATTGGCGTCAGTAATTTTAGTTTTATTAAAACTTACTGCGTTACCAGTTATCATTTTGCGAGCTTCGTTATTACTAGGAAAAACACCTGCTTTTTCTACAAGTAAAGTAACAATATTTAAGGGTGCAGATAATTCTGTTTTATTAATTTCAAATGTATCAATACCACCTAATAGTTTTTCAAATTTTGTTGCATCTAAATTGGCAACATCTTCTGCTTTAGCTTTAAATAAAAATTCTCCAGTTGCAACCGCATCATTAAAATCTTCTTCGCTATGCACTCTAATGGTTATATCTTTTGCTAAAGCTTTTTGTAAATGACGTTCGTGTGGTGCCGCATCATGCTTAGTTTCTAGCTCTTCAATTTCAGATTGAGAAAGCATGGTAAAAATACGAATATAGTTTTTCGAATCTTCATCACTCACATTTAACCAAAACTGATAAAATTTATAAGGAGATGTTTTATTTCTATCTAACCAAATATTCCCACTTTCTGATTTTCCAAATTTTGTACCATCAGCTTTTTTAATGAGCTGAGTAGTTAATGCAAATGCTTCACCACTTGCTTTTCTTCTTATAAATTCAGTTCCAGTAGTAATGTTTCCCCATTGGTCTGAACCACCCATTTGAATTTTACAATTTCTTTCTTTCCATAAATAGTAAAAATCAAAACCTTGTATGAGTTGGTAACTAAATTCTGTAAAAGACATTCCTGTATCTCCGTTAATACGGTTTTTAACAGAGTCTTTTGCCATCATATAATTTACAGTAATGTGCTTTCCGGCATCACGTATAAAATCTAAAAACGAGTAATTTTTAAACCAGTCATAATTATTAACTAGTTCGGCACTATTTGCTCCACAATCAAAATTTAAAAATTTTTGTAATTGTGTTTTAATTCCTTCTACGTTTTTATTTAAAGTATCAGCATCTAATAAATTTCTTTCTGCCGATTTTCCGCTCGGATCTCCAACCATACCAGTTGCACCACCAACTAATGCTAAG
This sequence comes from uncultured Bacteroidota bacterium, assembly GCA_937868545.1. Taxonomy (GTDB): domain Bacteria; phylum Bacteroidota; class Bacteroidia; order B-17B0; family Aurantibacillaceae; genus UBA4416. The sequence goes on along the minus strand of CALMMX010000275.1, from coordinate 7,947 downwards.
GGTTTATGTCCAGCCATTTGAAACCTTACTAAAGTCATTATTTGAGCTAAACTTCCAACATGTAAACTATCTGCTGTTGGGTCAAAACCTATATATCCTGTAACAACTTCTTTGTTTAATAATTCTTCAGTACCTGGCATTACATCATGTAATATGCCTCTCCATTTAAGTTCTTCTATAAAATTTGTTTTCATTGTATTTTCTATGCTTTAAAAATAGAAATAATTAACGAATTTGACATAAAATAGTTAGACGTCCCTCAAAAAGTCATTTAGGTTTATTTTTCTTTTTTCCATGATGAAAAAAGAAACAAAAAAATCTAGGCAAAACACCAAATCCGTTTTTCATCGCACTTCCTCCGCTTCAGCTCCTCCTGAAAAACTAGGATTTCACACTGTTTTGCCAGAATCTGCCGCACCTAACTAAAATTAAATCACCGATTTTTTAACCTTTAGATTATTTTGTGGAAGATTTTATCATTATGATTTCATAAAAAAATCCTTTTATATCAACGATTTTAAATTATATGATGGTCGACTACTTAGTATACATCTTATTGAATTTTATACAACTAATATATAGTTGATGAATACTATCTGGGCGTTTCCCCTTGCCAACCCTTAACCTGCTGAAAGGGGGCAGGCTTTCCGTTACAATCTTTTTTGGACTTCGAAAAGCTCAGCCACCAAAAAGGATTTTCACTGCAATCCTTAACGCAAAATGTAATTGTAAATAATTAAATTTTAATGAAGTCTAAAATGGCCTTACTCATTTGTGGCACTGCCTCTAAATTTAAGGTATGACCAACAATTGGAATTACTATAAGTTCTGCATTTGCAATACTATCTGATACTTCCTTTGCCATATGTACTGGAAACAATAAATCTTTTTCGCCTTGTATTACTAAAGTTGGCGATGTTATTTTTTTTAATTCAGGTCTGTAATCTGGTCTTTCTTTAGTGGCACGCATTAATTTAAATAATGCTTGTTTGTCTTCGTTCGCTTCCTGTCTTGTTTGTTTCATTAATTCTATCGGAATTAATGGATTTTTAAAATAATTTTCGCTTAGTACCGATGGCAACATAATATCTAACATTAAACCGTAGCCTCCAAATTCTAAAGCTCTCCACCACGATAATTCTATGGCTTCGTAATAGGGCGTTTTGTTTGCAAATGTTGACATTAAAATTAATTTAGAAACTCTTTTTGGGGAATTAACCCCAAGGTTTTGCGCAACTAAACTACCATACGATAAGCCCGCTATAATGGCCGAATCAATTTTTAAGAAATCTAATACTGTTATAACATCTTTAGCATGTTGATCAAAACTGCGCCATTCGCCGGTTTTATCACTTTGTCCTTGAAAAATAAAATCAATTAAAACTATTTTATAATCTGCTTTAAAAAAAGGTGTGGTTAAAATCCATGAAACGCTCGATTGTGATAAACCATTTAAAAATACAATGCTTTGAGTTGCATTTTGATTTCCTTGTACATCAAAGAAAATGGTAAGATTATCAGAGGTTTTGCAAGTCATAAGTAAAAATTTAGATTATTTATTTAACCAATTTTTTAAAAGCTTTTGTAATTGAGGAATTAATACAAAAACCATAAGAGGCACTGCAATTAAGGTTATACATAATGTTCTTAGTGGTAAAGGATTAATTTGCATTAAGTATTTTCCAAAAAACAAAAAAATACAGGTGATAGTAGGGTAAATAGCTATCCATATAAGAATGGCCATTTTCCATTTTTTCGGTGGTTTCATAAAATAATTTAATTAAGCAATAACAGGAGGTGGTTCCATTACGTGGCCACATGATTTACAGGTTCTTAGTTCTTCTGAATTGTAAAATTTAGTAAATGTAGCTTGAAATTGAGTTGTAATATCTTCTAACATAAAATATTCTTCATATAATTTGGTATTACATTTTTCGCAAAACCAAAGTAAGCCATCTTTCTCGCCAGCTCTGCGTTTACGCTCCATTACTAAGCCAATGGTGTTTTTAAATCTAACAGGGTTATGAGGTACTTTAGGAGGCAACAAAAATATATCTCCTTCTTTAATTGGCACTTCAACTTCTTTGCCGTCTTCTTGTATTTTTACAATTACATCTCCTTCTAATTGAAAAAAGAATTCTTCACTTTCATTGTAATGATAGTCTTTTCGAGAATTCGGTCCACCAACAACCATAACTATAAATTCGGCATCCTTGTAAACAACCTTGTTATTTACAGGCGGTTTAAGTAAATGACGGTTTTCGTCAATCCATTTTTTGAAATTAAAAGGACGTGTAATACTCATAGTATAATTATTAATTAGTTACCTAAAAATGCAGCTTTTCTTTTTTCTAAGAAAGCAGTAACGCCTTCTTTAAAATCACCCGTTAAAAAGCATTTTCCAAACTCTTCAATTTCCACTTCGTAGCCATTAAACTTGTTGTTATATCCAGCATTAATAACTTTAATAGCTGTTTTAATAGCAACTGGCGATTTTGTTACAATTTTATTAGTGATTTCGAAACATTTATTTAATAATTCTTCTTGCGATGTTAAGTGGTTGGCTAAACCCCATTTGTAAGCATCTTCAGCACTTATCATATCAGCTGATACAATCATTTCAAACGCTTTACCTTTTCCAACTAATTGAGCTAAACGCTGAGTACCACCGTATCCTGGAATTACACCTAAACTCACTTCTGGTAAACCCATTTTAGCATTTGAGCTTACAACCCTCATGTGGCAAGCCATTGCTAATTCTAAACCACCACCAAGTGCAAATCCATTAACAGCTGCAATTACTGGTTTAGAATAGTTTTCAATAAAATTAAATATTTTGAAGTGGCCAATTGAGCTTAATTGTTTTCCTTCTTCTTGATTGTAATTTGCAAATTCAGCTATGTCAGCACCTGCAACAAATGCTTTTGTTCCAGATCCTGTTAATATAAGAGCACGTACCGCTTTATTGTTTTCTGCCTCAACTAATACCTCATGCAATTCTTCAATTGTTTGACGGTTTAAAGCATTTAATTTATCTGGGCGATTAATAGTAATTACTAATACTTCGTTTTTTATTTCGGTAAGTATATTTTCTAAAGCCATTTCAGTAGTCATTTTTATTTATTTTTGTTCCAACAAATATAAACCGATAAGCTCTAAAATGCTAAAAAGTTATTAACTCATTTTTAGGTTATTAATAGTTTTTTTTGATAGATTTATTGCTGTAAACATGAAGATATACGCCATACCGGGTTTGGGAACAACAGAAAAACTATATGAAAATACTCATATAGAAAACCATATTGTGGTTATTTTAAAATGGCCTGTTCCAAGTAAAAATGATACAATGGAAACATATGCCAAAAAATTTATACCACAAATAAATCAGAATGAACCCTTTTGCTTGTTAGGAGTTTCTTTTGGGGGTATGATTTGTACTGAACTTTGTAAAATTGTTAATCCTGTTAAAACAATTATTGTTTCATCTGCCAAAAGTAGATTAGAGCTACCATGGTTTATTAAACTATTGAATGTTTTGCCAGTTCATAAAGTTGTAACTGAACAAATGCACAGAAAAATGGCCTATCACGGAAAATGGTTTATTGGCTTTGGAACAGCTTATATACCAGAGTATTTAGGTATGGTAAATAGCATGACAGAAAACTATTTTAAGTATTGTATAAATATTATAGTAAGTTGGAAAAGGAAGGAAAATGATAAGGCTGTAATTCATATTCATGGTACAGCTGATAGGCTATTGTTATATAAAAACGTTACTTGTAATTACACAATTGATAATGGGTCGCATGCCATGGTTGTTTTTAGAGCAGAGGAAATAAATAAAATTATAGAAACAGAAATAGTTAAAGGTCAGTAAAAAGTATTCCAATTCCTGCGGTTATAAATAATGGTTCAATTGTTTTAGGTCCATATAAATATTTTAATCCAACATGACCTTGAATGGCAAACTTTTCGGTGTGATTTAACATGATTTTACCACCTAATTCACCACTAACTTTAAAAGTTTCGTAATTATTTTTTTTAAACCAATAATCGCTACCTAGTGGATTAATATAAAAACCAGGAGATAATTTACTTTCTGGGTTAGGATAAAATGTTACTCCTTCTGGAACAAAACACAAGAAAAAACCAAGTGTGTTTACTGCTTCAAAACCGGTATTTCCTAATTTAGAAAGAATAAATCCTCCAGCAAAACCCCCTAAGGTTGAATGAAAATAAAATGCTTTATCTGATGATGCCCCAGCATTAAATTTATAGTTTAATGCAAATCGTTCTGTGTTTCCTATAAGTAATTCTAAATTAAGCCCCCCACTAATGTTTCTAGAATTAAAGTTTTCGCTGTATTCGGCAAATGCGCCAATTCTCGTTTTGTTTTGACTAGAACAAAAATAGGGAATTGCAAAAAGCATTAAAAAAGTAAAAATTTTCATCACTAAATGGTTACTTAATATTAATATTTTTTTTACTTAATACAAAATCTGAAAGCATAATTTGATCATACCATTCAACACCATCTAATCGTATAGACTTTACCTTTCCGCTTGTTACAGCGCTTAAAATATCAGTAACATTGGTAGATACATTTGTTTCGTATAAAGTAATCCCCATGGTGTTAGAATTGGCAATGTATGCTATACTTTTTTTTGCATCTTTCCAATTGCCTTTATTTTCATTTATTTTTTTAATTAGTTTATTTGTTGTGAATGTTTGATATCCAGAATCAGAAAATACAATGCGATGTTTACCAAAATTAGATACATAGTAAAAACTCCAACTAGCCGAAAATAATACCAAAAAAGTGTATTTAAACAAACGGTTTCCCTTTGACTCATATGTATTGATTGAGCTAAGAATGGCACCAGTCCAAAAAAGTAAAAGCAATGGTATTATTATTGAGTTTAATATTTTATTACCGTGTAGTCCAACCTCGTAAGTAATCTCATTTTTGTTTTGGGTTATTGTTCCAAATTTTAAGTTTTTTGCCAGTTGAGTTACATCATAGTTTAATTGAACGGAGCAACTATCTGAATGAGTTTTTATATCTAAAATAGAAGTATCTGTAATAATGGGAAGTGTTGTTTTTTGTAATAATGGTATTACATGTACATTCCAATCTGAAATCTCATATGTATTTAATGATACTAATAAGCCATCCTTTCTTAATAAATATAAATGGTATTTTCCCATCACATTATTATTAGTGGATTTTAGAGTAGATCTTTCAAATTCAGAATAAAATGCTTTGAAGTTTAATATTTTATCTGTGTATTTTAAATTATGTTTATCAGAAGATAAAATTACTTGTTGCTTATTTGACTTGTAATTTAATTCGACTTTAAAATCATTATTATATTGATTTAAAGGATAAAGTAATAATATACTATTAACACATAAATAAATAAATGAGGCAATAAACAAAACGAAAACGATACGCTTTGCTCCATTGTAATCTTTAAAGTTTGATATTAAAAATTTAATTGCAAAAACTATTACAATTAGAAAAAGAATTGCAAAATATTCAATCCAATCTGGTAATCTCTTTTCTGTAAAAAGCAATCCTAATGAATTTTCTTCAATATTCATTTAACTTGGGTTAATTGCTTTTTCAAACATTGCGTTATAATTTTCTGGTACAGAAAAATCATAATAGCCTTTATCTATAACTTTATTTAAAATTGAAACTGTTGCTCCAAAAAACGCAAAACAAATTTCAAAGACTTCATTTTTAGAGTTTGTGAAGGATATATTTAGAAAATTATTAATGACAACATCTTTTCTATCATAGTAATAATCTTCTTCTACATGGCCGTATATATCAAAATCATTACTTTGCATAGATGCATCAAATTGGTCGCTATAACAAAATGATTCGTAACCAACTCTTTCGTAGCCCCAACTTATTTTTTCAGGTAAAGAATGTTCAATATGAAGAGCTTTTAATAGTTCAAGTAACTGAATGTAACTATTATCAAATGTGTTGGTTTCATTTCTTGTAACATTAATAATATTAAAAAAGTTTCCTGTTTTAGTTGGTTTAAAATTTTTAAAATAGCTGTTTGAAAATTGCCTTATCATTTATTTTAAATAGTTTTTATATTTCTCCATTAACTCATCATCAAATTTATCACTCCAGTTTAACACAGTGCCTATTGTATCAATCATAAACTGCTTTGTTAATGCATAGGCTTCAATGTGTAAAGTTATTTGTAGGAAGTTGTTTTTATTAATGCTAAAAGATGTTCCATCGCCAATATTACTGTTTTCGGATAAAATTTCTTTATAAAATTCTATAGGCATATTGTCTGGAACTTTAAACATGGGCGAAACAAATCCAATTATATTTCTATAGTTAGTTGAGTTTACTATTGGTAAAAAACTTTGATAAATTATTAATGTAGCTGATCCTTTATAAATTACATACCAATCGTTTTCAGAGTCAAAACAACCGTCAACTGTTAATCCAATGCTTACAATGGTTTCCTCAATTAGCTTTTTTGTTTTTTCCATCTTAATGTTTTATTTAAATGATTCTAAACATTGCATAAATTGATCATAAATAAATGTATTTGAGTTTCCAATTTGCTCCCAAAAATGGAATTTAAAAACTTTTCCTAGTTCTGTATTATAAAGTAAGTAGTAAACGCCTTCTCCTTTTTCGAAATAATAATTCGAAAATTTTAAATTTAAATCAGCTATTATTAAATCGGGAAACACATCAGAATAGTTTCCCATGTTTTTGTACCAATTTGCTATTTTTAGTATTTCATTAAAATGTACACTTTGTTTATCTGAAATATAAATTTCATTGTTGTTTTGTAGCTCAATTGTTGTTTTGCAATGATATTCTAAAATGCTTTTTTCAAAAGTAAATCGAATGTAGTCACCAGAATTATTGGGGTCGTTTAAGGTTACACTTTTCATTTTAGTGTTATAGATAGTTATTTGGTCCATTCAATTTTTATTTTTTTTCCTACCACAAATTGCTTTTGCACTTTACCATTTATTACTATATCAGTTTTTTCTTTTACGATTTCTACTATAGCACTATTTTTATTTATTGATTTAACTCTTATTTCACCAATTTCAAACCATCCGCTAGTAAAAGTCATTCCTAAAGGACCTTTTGTACCAGTTAAGTCTTTTGATACATAGCCAATACTTAAGGGTTTTACATTAGTTGGATTTGTTTCTAATTTAAGTGTAACAAGTTTATCTGATATTGCGGTTATTATTCCTATTTGCGGTTGTTGCGCATACGTGTAATTAACAAGTAATAGAAACAGAATAGTAAGTTTGATAGTTTTCATGGTAAAATTGTTTAGTTACTTATTTACTTTTACTAATTAATGTGTCATTAATAAATTCAAATGTTCCAACATCATTGTATTTACATGTAGTTTCGGAACTCATAATTTCTATTCCGTTAAATGTAGATGAGGAACTAGAGCTTGAGGAGTGGTTTGGTTTACCTAAAATGGATTCAACTTCTGTTAAACTCATACCAACTTTTATTTTTTCATATTTGGGAGTACATGCAATTATTGCTGTACAAGCTATAAATAGTACTATTTTTTTCATTGCTATTTTGTTAAATTGATGTTTGTATTTTTGAATTCCCAAGTATTTGTAAGGGACCCGTTTTTTAATCTCGTGAATATAACTTCAAAGCTTAATGGTTCAATACTGCAATCTTTTGAGTTTTTATTGTAGGCATTAAACACTATAATGCATTCATCTTTTGGCAATTGATTGTTTGTAGTGTTAAATGATTTTTGAAGTACATTTGATGTGTAAGCGGTAAAATACTGGTTTGATTTTTTTGAGTTGTCTTTTTGATTGTTTTTAGGAATTAATTCTATTTCATTTGAATGTAAACCTGTTTTCGCATAAATTTGACTTTCGTAATTAGATAAATATACTTTAGAT
>CALMMX010000274.1 GCA_937868545.1 uncultured Bacteroidota bacterium | reverse complement strand
TTTTTCAGAACAATTTAGGACACAGAACAGGGTTTCATAGAAACAGTTTAGGGAACTTGAAACGGTTTTTAGTTTTTTATTTTCCTCCGCTTTTTGCGGGTTTCAAAAACCCGTTCTGGCTATCCCTAATTTAGCACATTTGTTTTTGCGAAAAGGCAGGCAAAAACCAAATAAGCTAAATTATCCCCACCCACAAAATAAGGCGTGCTTTCAGCACTTTGTTTGCGCGTGTGCTTGACGCACCAAAAAGCGCGCCACTGCGTTCGGTTTATTTAATATTTATAACTTTTAAATTCACACTTGGCTTATTATTTTGTTTTAAACTTAACACGTACAATCCATTAGCTAAATTTTGTGTATTAAACTGTTTTGTGCCAAACGATTGTGTTACCTCTATATTATCTATCAAACGTCCTGTGGCTAGTTCAATTAATTGTAATTGTGCTGCGCCTTCGAAATCTAAAATAGTATAATTAATATTTAATTCATCCTTAAAGGGGTTTGGATAGGCAGTTAATCCTAAGCTATTTGAAATATTTTCTTTTACGCCAGTTATTAAATTTGGAGGACAATTACCTGCTCCAATGCAACCATTGCTATCTACTTTTAAAAGCCAAGTCTGTTGCAAAGGATTTAAACTTGTGCCTCCTGCCCATCCGACCGCAGCTATATCTTTATTGGGTAATTCAATAATATCATATAAATAGTTATCTGCGATTGTATCTAAAGGTGTTGTATTTGGGCGATAATCCTTCCACCATTTTAAATTACCTAAACTATCTATTCTGATGATAAATCCTTTTAATTCGTTACCACTTAATCTTCTAGAACCGCTCATTATAAAATCACCATTGTAACATTTTTTTAACCCCGTTACCCCAATATCCTGCTGCTTAACACCATAATATTTTTGCCAAATTATATTGCCATTTAAATCTAGTTTTGTTAAAGATGGCCGCTCCCATTTATAAGTAAAATTCCATACGCTGTCAACAATAGTAGTTGCTACATGAAAGTTTTGGCCATTGTTATTAACAATACCCATATAACCACTACTGGTTTCTGCTATTTTTTTATCCCATACAAAATTAAGGTTGCTATCCAGTTTCATTAACCGTGATTCAAATCCCCAGGTACCTGCTGTTGTACTAAAACCAATCAAAAAACCTTTATCTTCAGATGTATTTACTCCAGTTATATTCCTGTATTGACATCCACTTAAATATGTTTTCGATTGTATTAAAACTCCATTTGTATCAATAACTCTTATTATTGGTCTATATAATCCAGGATGATTTGCCCCACAAGTACTATCAGTAACACCAAACATTAACAATTGATTATTAGTTTTTGTAAAATGTACTAATTTAGTAGTGATAAAATAATATGATGTGTCGCCAAATACATTAGTTTTAATAGTATCACCATTTTCTCCAAATTTTAAAAGACTAGTGACAATTTGATTACCTGCACCAGTATTGCCGCATTGATAATATGAATTTTTAAACTTAATAATGTCTAAACTCGATGTATAATATTGATTAGCATTTTTAAAACGCTTTTGATTTAAAACATTTCCTAATAAATCTATTTTAAGTAAACTACTTTTATAGCTCAAACTTGGTATAGGTGTTTCTGCAATTTGCGTAGCTATGTAAAAAGTATCATTATAAAATTTAAAACTAATAGTTGCATTACTTTTATTTGCAATATCAAATCGTTTATTAAAATATGGTTGAGCCTTCCCTTTTAGTGTCATTAAAAAACAAAAAAGAGTAATAAATATTACCCTTTTCATGTTATTTAATATTAATGACTTTAAAATTTACTGTTGGCTTATTATTTTGTTTTAAACTTAAAACATATAACCCGTTAGCTAAATTTTGTGTATTAAACTGTTTGGTTCCAAACGATTGCGTTAGCTCTATATCATCTATCAAACGTCCTGTTGCTAGTTCGATTAGTTGTAATTGTGCAACTCCTTCAAAATCTAAAATAGAATAATTAATATTTAATTCATCTTTAAATGGATTTGGATAAGCAATTAAATTAATTCCTTCTATCGAATTTTTCTGTGATTCGTTAAATGAATTATTACTTACACGGCTAGCAGCATTATTTGAGGAACCTTCAATAAATTCATAATGTTTTTTATTTTTAAAAGCATGGGCTAGGGCTGCTCTTGCATGCCCCATGTGAGGATGTAAACTGTCGTTCGCAATAGTTTCAATTATTGAAGTTGCACTAGCGTCCGTTTGCAATGAATCCCATGTTTTGCCTTGCATTGACATGTCTTTATTAACCTGTAAAAAAGGAATGAATTTTATGTTTCCGGTATCTGCACTTAAGCTATCAATCAGAAACTGTGCACGGTTATAATCTGCTGTCTCTGTTTTAGCAAAAACTAAGTCAATTTTGCTTGGTTTGGTGTTATTCCATTCTAACCATTTTATTATATTAGCATAAGTATTTGCAGTTGTTGTATCATCTAAATAATAGCGTACTATTTCATTTACATTCAAGTCTTTTTGAAAATTATAATAAGCAATTTCCTGTTCACGTTGTGCTCTCGCACTAGTACCTATTTGCGCGTTATTAATTTGATTACGTATGCCATTCGATAAACTCATTGCATCTATAACTTCCATCACTTTAGCAGTTACAGGACTGTTTTCTACCACAATTTGTTTGATATGCCCGTTTGGCGGTGTTTGTGCTTTTTTAAGATAGTCAATTAAAACCTCATCACTTAAGTATGGACTGTATTGTGATAATAAGTTTTTTAAATTACCATCATTAGTACTTGAGGCTATTGCATTAATTAGGTTTTGTGATGCTCCATTTATTAATACTTGATTTAATTGAGTAGCAACTTGTTTATTATTTAAAGCATCGGTTTGAAGTTTTGCAATTGCACTTCCAGGTAATTCTCCACTGCCAGATGTATTTGTTAATTTCGAAGGGCAAGTAGTTGCATTATAACTAAACGGCGCTAAACCTAAACATGGGCTTGAAACATTTATATTTCCAGTAACATAAAACGGAACCTGCTGTCCTGTAGGTGGACTATTGTTAAATTTATAAGAGAATCCACTTCCATTCGTTCCGTTTATATCACTTGGAGGATTAGCTTGAAAATGACTAAAAGTATTATTAGACGGTGATTTTGGATCACCTGACAAGCAAGTTCCCTGCTGTCCTAACACACCACTGGTTTGTCTCACATCATATTGCTTTGTAGATAAATTTTCATTACACTTAATTTGTAACCCATTCATTAAGCCAGTATTAGCTCCGTTTGTTAATTGGCTTTGGTGCCCTATATAACAATTAGTGTATTTATTTTTATAGCTTTCGTTAGCCGCAGTTCCCGAGCCATTAAAAACAGTACCCATTACTTGTTGTGTACCTGTTACTGTATAATTATTTTCTTGATGACTAAAACCAGAACTATTATTTGCATAATAAAAATGAGTCATACAAGCTTGAGGATTTGCAGAACAATTAAAATTTCCAGCAACTGATGGTATTATAGCATCAACAATAAAATTATTTTTGTTAACCGTGCTATAATTTACACCACTTTGATAAATACTACTATTACAATTTTTAAAAGTTGCTTTTGTAATACTAAATTTTTTAAGTGGTGAAGTAGATCCAGCCAATACACCATAAAGTAAATTTTCAAATGTATTTGTAGGTCCATACCCAGTGCAATTACCATACTGGTCTTGTAATAAACAAGTTGAATAAACATCAAATGTTGAGTTACTGCTATATATTCCTGTGCCTCTAAAATTTGTTACATAGCTAGTTCCTCCAACTGCACTTAAATCATTTTTAAAAGTATTACCAATAAATCTCACTCCTTTAACTCCGTCTAACCTAACATGAAAAGCACTTACTAATCTTGAGCGATTTGGTGTGCCAGGTACTTGTTGTATATAACTAGGATCATTTAAATAATTATCTGCCTTAAATGTACAATTAGTGAAAATTGATTTGTTATTTGGTTCGTTACCTGCTACTAAAGGCGCTGCATAAGGCAAAAAATCAACATCAATGTAATTATTTAAAAAAGTACTATTATTTGCAGTAACCCAACCTCCACTAGAATATGGGGCAGGTCCAGCTGGAGCTATATCCATCCCATTAGCTATACCTAAACGAGCATTTTTTAAAGTTGCATTTGATAAAGTTATACTAGGTTGCAAAGTTATTGTTTGAGGATTACCATTACCATTGCCGTATATTTGAATACCTTCCCACATACTATTTGGACAATTGACAGAAGTTAATGTAGCTCCATTTATATTAACTCTCCCATTACCATAAACTTCAATTCGCGCAGGAGTACCCGTTTGTTTGCTATCAGCAAACTCAATTAACGTTGTAATCCCTGTAATATTTAATACACCTCCCTGATTTACGCGAATAATACCATTTACTTTATGAGATGTATTCCAAGTTACAGTAGAATTAATATTTAATATTCCTGTTATATCATAAGGTTGTTGTGTATTACAATCTGAATATAATTTAGCCATGTAGTTATCATCAACATTAGGGCTTGCATTTCCACTTACAACAATTCCTCCGTCTGGAGCTTCGCTCACCCCATACATACATTCTTGTCGTTTTGGATCACCGCCTCCACTTGTAAATGATGTCGGGTAATCTGTGCATGTAAAAGGTGTATTTGAATCAAAAGTTTTATCCCATATTTTTATTCCATTGGCATTTGATTTTGCAACATACGTGTCTGTATTCCAATAACCAGTGGTCTGTTCGCTATAATTACCGCCAGTGCATCCTTGCCCAGCATTATTCATTATATAACCTGGAGGCGTTGAACAACCTAATGAAGACCAGGGAGTATTTTGAACAGCACCGACTACTGCGAAATTACCGTCCGATAGATCAATCATTCTTGCTTTTAAATCAAACGCATGAACTGTAGTATATGTTGTATTCGACAAAAGATTAGTGCTAGGATTAAAAT
>CALMMX010000273.1 GCA_937868545.1 uncultured Bacteroidota bacterium | reverse complement strand
GTATCTTTTTTTTAATCAACAAAAAATTGTTTATTATTTTCAGAAATAATGTATTTGCGTCCTAAATTTACTTGTTTTTAGTCCTTTGAAAAGCGTTTACGACGTTCTCCACCTTCAGATGAACCTCCAAATGACTTTTCACCTGATGGTTTTCCGTAAGTACGTCTTTCTCCACCCTCTCTTGAGCTAACAAATGGCTTTTTTTCGCCACCGCCATAAGAACGACGTTCTCCACTTTTTTCGCCACCACCGTATGAACGACGCTCTCCGCCACCATATGATTTTTTCTCGCCACTTCTTTCGCCACCACCGTATGAACGACGTTCTCCGCCACCGTATGATTTTTTCTCACCATAAGATGAACGACCTCTGTCTTCTCTTGAACCACCGCCGTAAGAACGTTTTTCACCGTATCCACCAGAAGGTTTTGCTTTAGATACTTCAAACGAAATACCGCGGCCATTAAACTCGATACCAGCTTTATTTAAAGCTAATAATTGGTCAACAAATTTATTTTCAGTTTCAAAAAATGAGAAACTGTTTTTAACATCAATATTAAATATCATACGTGGTTGTATGCTCGAAATTTCAACTAAGAAATCTTTGATAGAATTTTTATTAAATCCATCTAACACACCCATATTAACGAAGAAACGAGTTGTTTTACCATTACTTCCTCCATCATTACCCATATTTAAATCTTGCGAATTTTGGTAATAATTGTAAAAACGGTTAAACTCTTCAGAAATAAAACGTTTGATTAATTCTTCTTTAGATAAATCTTTTAATTCTTCGTAAATTTTTGGAAGGTATTTTTCAATTTCATCGTCTTTTACTTCAACATTATGTAATTTACTTACTAAATTAAATAATTGTTTTTCGCAAACAGCAACACCATCTGGCACATCAGCTTTAATAAATGTATTTTGAATAATACGTTCAATATCTCTGATTTTATTAACCTCGCGAGGTGTAACAATTGCAATGGCAATACCTGATTTACCAGCTCTACCAGTTCTACCAGAACGGTGAGTATAGTTTTCTGCTTCCTCTGGTAAATTATAGTTAATTACGTGTGTTACATTATTAACATCAATACCACGTGCTGCAACATCAGTAGCAACTAACATTTGTAACGTACGGCTACGGAAACGTTTCATTACTAAATCACGTTGTGCTTGAGATAAATCGCCATGTAATGCATCAGCATTATAACCATCTTTAATTAAATTATCAGCTACTTCTTGAGTTTCTGCCTTTGTACGGCAAAACACAATACCAAATATATCTGGATAAAAATCGGCAATACGTTTTAATGCAGCGTATCTATCACGTTGGTTAACTGTATAATAAATATGTTGAATATTTTCAGCACCTTGATTTTTCTTACCAACACTAATTTCTAATGGAGATTCCATGTATTTGCTAGCAATACGCTCAACTTCGCGAGGCATAGTTGCAGAAAATAACCATGTATTTTTTGTAGGAGGAGTATTTCCTAAAATAGTATCTAAATCATCTTTAAAACCCATGTTTAACATTTCATCTGCTTCATCAAGCACAACAATATCAACATGAGATAAATCCATTGCCTTACGGTCAATTAAATCTATTAAGCGACCTGGGGTTGCAACAACCACTTGAGATCCATTTTTTAATTCGCGGATTTGACCCATAATAGGCGCACCACCGTATACAGCAGTTACTTTTAATCCACCTAAATATTTTGAGTAGTTTATTAAGTCTTTACTAATTTGCACACACAATTCGCGTGTTGGCGCTAAAATAAGCGATTGAGTAAAACGAGAAGTTAAATCTAATTTTGCTAAAAGCGGTAAACCAAAGGCAGCGGTTTTACCAGTTCCTGTTTGAGCAAGGGCAACAATATCAGTTGATTTGTCTTTTAATTGCGCAATAGTTTGTTCTTGAATGGGAGTTGGACTCTCGAAGCCCATCTCAGTTACGGCCTTAAGGAGCATTGGCTCCAAGCCTAAGTCTTGAAATGTCATTTTTTGTTTTTTAATTTTGATTAATACTAGCTGCTCTAATGATTTAATTTCCGCAGTAGCTGTGATTATCCTCGCCGACGTCTGGCTAAATCACAATGGTATGGATGCAAATATTAAATCTTTTGCGGGGCAAAGATAATACTAATTTAGTTAATAACAAAATATTAACAAGAATTAAATTTTGAATATTGATCAATTTGTTGATTTTGAAGGTGAAAAGGCTGTAAACTATTTTTAATTTTAATAGAATCGTTACAAATCCAATTATGTGTTTCATGGTACTATTAATACTTGTTGGTGATAACACCAACAAGGGCAAAATACTTGTTGGTGATAATAGAAACAAGGACGAATTGAAAACACCTACAAGGGCAAAGTGGTAATGTTAAATACTTGTTGGTGATAACTCCAACAAGGGCAAAGTGATAACAACAACAAGGGTGAAGAACTATTATTTAGGAATTTTGATTTCAATTAAATCACTACTCTTTGAAATAATTTCCGCGAAAACTTGTTGCTTAATTTTATTTGCTTTAAACTGAGTTAATCTACCATTATAGGGTATATTATAATAACTAGTATCAGAATGGAAAACAGATACTGCATAAATAACATCTTTGTTATAACTCAATTTAATTACTTTATCCCCAATAATATAAGTTGAACTATTTTCATCTATTTTTTTTACTAAACTAAAACCTTCTTGAGATTCATCAATTTTAAGTAAATATATATTTCCAATTACTTTGATTTCTTCATCACCAATTCTATCTGTATAACTGCAACTGCATGTTAGCAGACTAATAAAAAGCAAATAAATAATTATTTTGATATTCATATTTTAGAAAATAAAGTAAAATTTAGTAAAGAATAACATACATATAACACCACAAAACTAGTCCAATAATAAGCCCAACAATTCCAATAAAAATTTTAATATTATCCCATTCATTTATAATTAAATTATTTTTCCGTCTTAACTTTCCTAAGAAAAAATGCATAACTAAAATTAGAAAAGATACAGGAAAGAGCATTACAAAAAACAAGCCCAAGAAAACATTATTAATTGCCACAAGTAATAATAACAAAATTGGAATTATAATTAAAATTGTAGTTACAATTCTGATTAGCTTAATGTTCTTATTAATAGTTAAATCATGCTTAATCATAAAGGTTTATCAATTGAACTAATAATTTTAATTGTTAGCACAAGAATAAAAAATAATACAATTGATAAAATAAAAAGAACTGTTTCCTTTTTTATTGATTTCCAAATTGAGAGTTGCTTGTACCGATAATATACTGCTAAAACAATTATTGAAATTAATCCATAAAACATTGAATATAAACTCACAAATAAAGAATACCATGCAACTACTGCTGGCAATGATTCTTTTTCCCATAATTTAGGCGTAAAAATAACGTATAATAAAATTGAAAGGATTAAGGAAAAAGATGAGAAAGAAAGACAGAATTTTGTTAACCAACTTAAATAATTAATAAATCGTTTTAATTTATTGGAAGTATCGTTTTCATTTGCCATGATTTTTAAGAATATCATTCTACGCTATTCATCTAAAACTTATCTGAGGGTTAAATTGGTAATTAAAATATATATCATCTAAAATTTCTAATTAAAGGTACTATTTTTTTAAATCAAATAGATAGTAATACATTTTATTATTACTTCCATTTATCATAACTAAAACTCTTTAATTAAACGTTCATTTGAAAGTTCTACAATGATTGCACAATGTAAAAAACTTCAAATTTTTTCACCTATTAATTATTGCTTTATTAAGCAAAATCTGCATGAAGTTGAATCTTCAGTTACTTCATATAATTTTGTATCAAGTAAAATAAACTTATACCATATTTCTTTTTCTTTAATGAGGGTAAGTGTATCGCCATGCATTTTCCATTTACCCTTTTCTATTTTATTTGTGAAATAATGCCCTGTATAGTTTGATGTGAATCTACTGTTTTTACTAATACTAATTGTAAAGGTTGAGAAAGCACACAAATTATTTCCAACATATTTACCTACAATATTTTTATTTATCTGACTGAAAGACATTTTACATAGTAGCAAAGTGTATATAACTATTTTTAAATGTCTTTTCATATAACTAGTTGACGCGTTTCTCTATTCAATTAAATATACTACAAGTTGGTAATAAATCCAATAAGAGTATAAAACATTACACCAACACTAATGAAATAAAATGGCTTATTTAGTTGCCTTGTTCTTTATTAATTTAAAATGCCCAGTTTGTAAAACAGTTTTACTTCCTGTAGTTTTAAGACTATTTCCTTTAATAATAACGTCAAACTCTTCCTTTTCTCCCGAAATAAAAGAAGCATCAGAACGAAATGGAATTATAAAATTATTTTTACGATTTGTAATTTGATTTTTATGATTAGTAGTTACCATAACGTAACTTTTATCTGTACGAAAACAAATGTGCCTTAAGTTTTTTGCAATTAAAAACTTTTTTACTTGGCCATTCTTATATTTAACAGTAATACTATCAATTAATTTTAAAATTGGCTCATCCATTTGTATACGCATAGAATCGCTATTCCAAGACATTTGAATAAACTGCCCATAGGTTAAAGTGCATGAAACATGAAAAAGGGTATCATTTATTTTATGAATTTTTCCTTCATGTTCACCAAATACATATCCTCTTGGATCATCGTAAATAAAAATTATGGAACTATCTTTGTTAATTTTTAAAGAACATTTATACGACTTGTCGGTTGAGTTGCCTGTAAAAGTTTGACTAAGCAAATTATGCCCAACTATAACTAATATAAATATGATTAAAACCAGTCTTTTCATATAATGGTGGCTAACTAATAAACTATCTATTTAGATGATGATTTTTTAGGAAAGTTAAATAGATTAAAGCGCCTTTATGTAAATGTAATTCAAAATAAATAGAACTCAAAAAAAGATCTTGGCTCTTGTAAGGAAATAATACTTCTTAATTAATTCATAAAAAATAAAATGCTTTTTTTTAAAAAACTTACTTTATGCGTTAAAAACGCATTTTTAAAGCGTCCTCGTTTCCGCTAGCGCTCAAACGAGGACGAGGTGGGGGGGGGCAACAGTTTTTTATATACCCAAAGCCAGTTTTCCATTAACATAAGTGTAAGCCCATATAAATTTATGGTTAGATACAAATTCTGCTTTCTCTTCAAGTGCAATATATTCCAACTTTGCTAAATCATATAATTCTTGAAATAAAGGTTGCAAGGTTTTAATTTTTTCACCTGTTAATTGAGCTACGTATGTCAGTGAAGTTTGTTTAGTGTTTTCATCAAACATTATTATTAATTCACTAAAAGTTGAGTTGTTTAATTTTCTTGTATAATAATGTTTGTTTTGATATTCAGTTTTTGTAAAACTGATTAATTGATTTTTAGATGAGTGTAAAATATCAACATATGATATGTTTTTAAACATATCGTAGTCCGTTAAATATGATTTGATTGATTCTGATACTTCCATAATAATATTTTATAGTATTTAAAAACCGCTTTGCTTTTTATTTTCAATATATATTTTGTCATATACTAAAATATTACAAAAGTCATATGTGTTTTTGTTATAGTAGTCAGCAACTAATACTACTTTTTTACCTTCATATATTTTACTGTATAATAAGCCTTTTCCTTCAGTTAAAGCTCCATCTTTACCTTCTCCAAAAAGTGATATTAGGTCTTTATTAACACTTGCAAAGTCTAAATTTGGATATCTAAACTTTATCGGGTCTCCTGTTGCTCTGTTGTCTTGAAATGGTTTTAAGAAAATAGAAATATATATTATTTTATTGTTTGCAAATACAATCTTTATTTTTTCAACTGGATAATTAAATGCGTTTTGACAACAACTTCCCGTATACAAATAAACTTTTTCATTATTTCCATATGTATCCAAATACGTTAAATTTATTTTCCATTTATCATATGAGTCGCCAAGTTTAATGTCTTTAAAGCCATTTTTTTCATCAAGCACTGAGCTTGATTGAGCATTTATAACGCTATTTAATAATAGTATTAAGGTCGAAAGTGTGATTATTTTTTTCATATTTATTTTTCTTAAAATTGTGCCTAACGGTTTCAAGCTAAATTCCCGTTTGGAGTTTGAAACTTTGTCTACCGAAATATTACTAACAAAGCTAAATGTTTATTGGACTTTTGCAAAGCGAAAATTAACTAATTGTCTACCGCTTTTGCAAATGCCGAAGCCGAATGCGAGCCTAAGTTATAGCCGATGTTACCTGCTGGCTTTATTTGGGTATTCACGCTTTATTCGTTTTTGCATTTGTTTGTCTCCATGTCTTGCAGCATTAAACATATCTTGTTCAGCTAAAATAGTGTTTCCAATTATGCTGTAACAATATGCTCTTTGTGAATACAAGTTATTATTTGTTGAATCAATAGAAATTCCTTTACTAAATATATCAATTGCCTTATTTAAATAAGTATAATTTATACTCTTTACACTTCGGTCTTCATTACGTTCAATTGCCTGCCAATGATACGTTTGTCCATAAAATACATAATAGTTTGTTTTTGTACTATCAATGAAAATAGCTTTCAAATAATATTTTCTTTTTAGCTCCATTTTAGAAGTGTCCCAACTCACATTTTCTCCTAAAAGGCAGTAGGCTAAATGATTGTTGCTGTCTAACTTAACGGCAATCTTCAATAAACTGTCGCTCATATTAATGTCTTTAGATCTGAGTCTATAACTAGATGCTCGTTTACAATATTGTTCTGACGTCTTTGGTGCGCAGTTGAATAAAAATAAATTTAACAAAAGTATAATTGTCGAAATTGCTAGTGTTTTCATTTTAAAGTTTATTTTTCTAAGCTTGCAGGTAACGTTTTCGCGCTTTATTTCAGTTTGGGTTTTGAAACATTGTCTACCGAAATGCTACTA
>CALMMX010000272.1 GCA_937868545.1 uncultured Bacteroidota bacterium | reverse complement strand
ATTTCCATTACAAATTGCTCCAGTATTTACCGAAACTGTTGGTAATGCATTTACAGTTACCGTGCTCACAGCAGTATTTGAACTTACGCAACCAGCAGTGCTTGTACCTGTTACACTATAACTTGTAGTAACTGATGGATTTACAACACTTAAACCACCACTAACAGTATAAGTACTTGCTCCACTTGGTGTAATAGTAAAAGAATTTCCATTACAAATTGCTCCAGTATTTACCGAAACTGTTGGTAATGCATTTACAACCAATGCCACTGTATTTGATGATAATGTACCGCATGTACTAGTGATAACAACACTATAATTTGAAGCGTCAGAAGAAACAACACTTGATAGTGTTAAAGTTGGCGAATCAACCCCAACATTTACAGTCCCTTTTTTCCATTGGTATGATAATCCAACACCTGTTACAGAGGTTGTAAATACTGCAGTATTTCCCTCACATAAACTAATACTACTCGGCTGACTAACAATAGACATTGTACAAGGACATTCTAAAGTTCCAGGTGAACCGTAAAGTGGGAGCGAATTAATTATTTTACCAGAATTTACAGCAGAAGAAAACCAATTAGTAGACAAACTATTATTTCCAGAACTAGGGCAAAAAGACATAGAAGTTCCTAAGCCAGCAGCACTACTTACCCAAGTGTTTGAATATAAAACTGAATCTACAATTGTAACAGAACTTGTACTTACTGGACCACTAAATAATTTTATATTAGTACCAGAATTACCTAATCCAGCGCCAGCATTCCATTGTAAAGGAGTAAATAACAAGCCAAAATTTCTTTTTACTGCATTTGCGTTCACGGCAAAAACAACAAAACTAGCTGGAGCTACAATATAACTAGTTGTAAACGTATATCTAGAAACTAAACCACCAAATGCCAAATTATAACCATTTAAATCAATGGATGTTGAACCAGAGTTATAAAGTTCAATATACTCTAATGAATCTGTACCAGATTCAGGTGGATTAAACATAATTTCAGTAAAAACCAATTGCGCTTTAGTTTGAATTGAAAAAACCAGTGCAATCACTATTGCAATTTTATAGGTTACATTTTTTAATCGGTGTTTCATAAGTCTAAATTAATGTTATTAAAAGTTTTGTCATTTTATAGCCCGCAAATATAGTAATTTTTACTACTATCACTTTTGTATTTTCTTGAGTCTATTTAGAGCAAAAAGGGAAACTGAAACTGACCATCTCATTTTTTATAATTTAAAAAAATGCATTAAAAATACTTTCATCAAAAGCTATTTCAAATGTAATCCAAAAAATAAAAAAATAAATTTTAAAGATAATAAAGACCTCATATATTGAATCCTTTACATAAAAGTAACTCATTCAAAAAAAACACAGGAATAGCAAGCACTTTAAAGCGGAGAGGGCGGGATTCGAACCCGCGATACAGTTACCCGTATACAAACTTTCCAGGCTTGCTCGTTCGACCACTCTGACACCTCTCCAAAAATTTGAATTGTAAAAGTATTATTTTTTTAATGATTATCTAATAAATAATCCAAACCAATTTTATGGCTTATATATTGGAGTTTGTTTATTAGGCTCAGGCTTTTTAACGTTATCATTTTTACCCTTTAAATTTTTAACATCAACGTCTGCCACATAATCCCACTTTCCTTTTTTTATGGATAATGCATCAAAGCTTCCATCCGGTCCATAATATTGAAATTGTCCCTCTAACAATGGGTCAGGTGTATTAGGAGCTAAATGGCTAAAAATTATTTGCTTTCTGGTATCATGGTACTTTAAAGACATTGAAACTTCACTTGCATATTCAAACATAATTCGTTTTGCAAATTTGCCAGGAAATTTAAATACATCTTTTCCAAATATAGGTGTGCCATCAGCCTTAAAATAAAGTATATCAATAAACTTACGTTGTGTTAGTTTATCATTACCATCCCATCCAATTAATGTATAATAATCATAGTCAGATTTTATTACATCCGCATATAACATTCCAAACCACTTATTTGGTTCGCCTACATAACTTTCAGGAGTTTTTACTGTACCTGATTTATCAATCAACTGAAACACTTCATAGGAGTGAGTTGTTTCTTTTTTAAATAAGCCCTTTTTTATTGTTTTAGAATTGTTAACCTGCAAAAAACCAAAAAATGCGTGCGTTCCATCTTCCTTAAACAAATTCCAAGTAATTATTCTGAACTTATTATCTGGTGCCCTAAGTATTGATACATCCAGTTTCAAACTATCAAACGGATATTGCATGGATTTATCATTTGCTAAAACCACATTCCAATAATTTAAAAATTGTTTATTGGCTTCAAATTTTGATTGTTCTTTTTTACTATAAAAAACTTTAAAAGCAATTTTACGCAAAGAATCTTCCATTCCTCTAAATTCCTTTACCTCTAACTCAGTTAACTGAGCGTATGATAAAGAAGTTGTAAGAAGTATAAAAAAAACGAATATGTTTTTTATTGCCATAATTGTATAATTCAATTTGTTTTTTTAGTTACAGCTAAATTTCAATTTTTAAACCATCATATGCAAGCTCAATAAAACTAGGTAACTCCTTACTAACTTCATCATGTAAACCTAATTGATGCGAAATATGAGTAAAATAAGCTTTTTTAGGTTTTAACTCTTCCATTAAATTAATAGCTTCTTTAAAAGTAAAATGTGATACATGATCTTCTCTTCGTAATGCATTAATTACAATAATCTCTGAGCCTTTAATCTTATTCTTTTCTTCCTCACTAATATAATTAGCATCTGTTATATAAGTAAAATTATTAATTCGATAAGCCTTCACAGGCATTTTATAATGCATAACATCTATAGGCAATAATGTAATATCTTTAACTTCTATAGGTGCATCTGTTACGGTATATAAATCTATTTCAGGAATTCCTGGATATTTTTCATCACTAAATACATATGCAAATTCCCGTTTTAAAGCTTCTTGCACGCGTTTAGTAGCATATACGGGCATTCTCATTTTATTGAAATAATTAAAAGAACGTACTTCATCTAAACCTGCAATATGATCTTTGTGTTCATGTGTAAATACTACTGCATCCAATTTCTTTAATCCAATTCGCAATAATTGCTGTCTAAAATCAGGTCCTGAATCAATTACCACATTAGTATGTTCACTTTCTATAAGTATCGATGAACGTAACCTATTGTCTTTATAATTATTTGAAGTACATACTGGACACTCGCAACAAATAATTGGTACGCCTTGCGAAGTTCCAGTGCCTAAAAATGTAATTACCACAATCTTATAGTATGAAAAAAGTTTAAAAATAATTCGGGTTTTAACAAGCCAGTAAATACAAATCCAAATACAGCACCCCAAAAATGGGCCTCGTGCCCTACTCTATCAAATGATGCGTGCATTGCATTTCGTCTACTTTGAAAATAACTGTAACCTAAATATAAAATTCCAAAAATCCATGCTGGTATAAAAAATATTAATCGCGCATTTGGAGCACATAAAATTAAACTAAAAATTAATGCATTAATTGCACCACTGGCACCTAATGACGTATAACTCTCATTATTTTTATTTTTAAAATATTCTGAAAGTGAAGATGCATAAATACCACCGGTGTATAACAATATATAAAAAATACTTCCCAATTTATTATTTGGTTCAAAATCGTCACCCATTATACTTGGAAAAATTCTTTGCTCAATTACTGGTCCAAATATCCAAAGTGTATACATATTAAATGCTAGGTGCATGTAATCTCCATGTAAAAAGGCATGTGATAAAAAACGGTAATGCTGATTTCTATGTTTTATAGAATATGGATGAAAAATATACTTGTACTTAATTTCTGGATTATTCATAGCATACAAAGAAAAACCTATTGTAAGAGCTAGTATGGCTATTGTTATCATATTTTAAAATTTAAGTAAAAATAATGATTTATAATTAATAAAAACCACAAATCATCTAACCAAAATCATTGATTGAATAGTGTTTTTTTACTAGGTTTACTATAAACTTATATTTCTATGACAATTAATTCATCTGCAAATTTCAAAGAAAAAACAACTACTTTAAAAGCTTTACTCTTTCAATTTGATGAAAAGCTTGAAGAAACAAAAAAAGAAATAATTAATAGCCTCCTTAATAGCGTTCCAAATAAACCAAATGATTTTAAACTACTTCATCAGCTATTATTAAGTTTGTTGGCTTACCCAAGTAGTAAAGGCATGTATAGCTTTACCAAAAACTCAATGCAAAGCCTTTTATCAAAGCTCGAAAATAATCCTTCATTACAAACTAAACTTGCTGGAACTGGGTTAGTAAATACTCCTATTGAATGCAATTTCTCATATGAAAAAGTGTGTTTCTTAGTACAACCATTTTCTATTCAAGTATTTATAGATCGTGCTGCTTCAAGTCGA
>CALMMX010000271.1 GCA_937868545.1 uncultured Bacteroidota bacterium | reverse complement strand
TAGGTAGCCACTCCGCAGAGCAATATTTTTTAAACAATTTATTTGAAAACATAAGACAAATTTAATCTATTCGATGCAAAATTAGTTGTTTTTCTATTGTAACCTTTGTTTTTGCCAATCAATTGCCAATCGCTCCCCAATCATTACCCACAGCTGAAAAATGTTATCAATCGCTTGCCAATTATAAACCCATAGAATTCTAACCATTACAACTTTGTTTCCAATCGAAACACAATCAACAAAATTATTCAGGCAACGAAAACACATAACCATTTTGCCCTTTTTGTCTTGTGCCAATGATACGACCATATTTGAGAGCTTTGGTTAAATGAGTTGACAAACCTTTTTGTTTGTTGGTAATTGTTCTAAAGGTGATGTCGTTTTTTAAAAGGACTTCGATAATTTCAGCAGAACGCAGAGGACGATTTGCTTCTTTTAAAACGAAGACTATTTTATCAATCCAACTCGCATTGATGTCAAAGGAGTTCCCGAGCTTTAAATCAGCAACACGTTTGTATTCTTCAGCAACACTTTGGTTCAATGAATACGATTTAAACAGTTCTTCGTAACGAGCTTCGTGTAATTTTAAGGTTTCTTTAAAATTAACTTCGCTTTCTTTTTTTGATTTATACAAGTTAGAGTATTTATCAAACCATTCTTTGTCACAATGTTGTAATTCTATGACTTTAGTAATTAAATCACTTTTAGATAATTGTTCTAAAACCAATCTCTCTAAATATTTCATCGCTATTTCTTTCATTTCTTTGCTTTTAAACCTTGTTTTAATTCGTATTCAATGTAAATTCAACTACTCCCTAAAGCAATCTTAAAGAGTTCTTAATCTCAGTTAACACTCTTCTTATATTTATCTTATATAGTTCTTATATGTATTTTACACTGTTCTTACATCAAAAGTAATCATCCCCAATTAATCCCACAATAAATTCAGATAAAACAGAATCATTTTTAATTAAAAAATACTTAATATATTGATTATCAATATAAATATTTAACCCTATGATATTCTGAATTTTAGCTATTTTTTGCGAAATATTCCAAATATGGCTAATTATTTGCTTGGAATTTAGCTTACTATTGTGTTACATTTGTGTATTAAATAGATAAAAATATGATGCCCTTAGAATTAGAACAATTTATAGACACCCGAAGCTTTGAAGCTATGGGGGACTTAATGGAAACCATTAGTAAGGAACGCCTCTCAAGTAAAACCCTTGGGGTGAGTTATCGAACGATATGCCATTGGGATGAAAAAGGAATTATTCGCTTTAGTAGAGAAAATGCAGAAGCAAATCGTAAATATAGTTTTGTAGATTATGTTTGGATTAAAGTAGTAGAAGAGTTGCGATCCTTTGGAGTAGAACTACCCATCATTCAAAAGATAGCGAATGAGATTTATTCTCCTATACCAATCAAGGATATATTTAGTATGATTGCTGAGAGTCAATCGACGATCGAAAACTTAACAACAAGCAATGAGTCAGAAAAAGCAGAAATGCTTGAGTTTCTTAAATCAGGAGAATTTCAAGAGGCTGATTTTTCAGAACTAGAAAAGACCTTTAACTATCTACACTTATTAGTAGCAGAAATTATAACTACTAAAAAGCCAGTATCTATTATCGTATTTAAAAATGGAGATTGGTTTCCGTACATAAAGGAAAACGAACATTTATATCCAGAAGACTTACTATATAAAAAAGAATACGAATCTCAAGTATCAGTTAGCTTAACCAATTTGATTTTTAATTTTATGTTAGAAGAAAACATGGCTGCGTTTTCGAGAGAAGTAAATCTACTTACTCTTCAAGAAATAAATGTTCTAAACACAGTAGTTAAAGGAGATTACAAAAAAATAACGGTGTTGTATAAATCAAAAAAGAATCCACCAACTGAAATTCGTAATACAAAAAATGCACAACAAGAATTAACCAAGTTGTTTCGTAAAAAGAACTATAGAGAATTTATTGTTACCGACAATCAAGATAAGGAATATAGAATACGAGAAGAAAAACAGCAACTTGATTTAAGCTCAGGTGTAAAAGAAATCATTAAAGGAAATGTTGAATAAAATAAGGAGGAGAGAAGATGGAAGGGAATTCAGCAAAGAAACAAAAACGTTTAACAGTTTCAGAACTAAGAAACTTTAAAGGCTTAACTAATTTATCTGATGAAGATGCCGAGAGTGCTATTTCAACCTTGGAGAAATTTTCACTGCTCATGTTTGAAATGTATAAAAAAGATAAAGCATTAAAAGAGAAGCTTAAGAAAAAAGAAAATGCGCTTGAAGAAATAACGGAAGAAGAGAAGGAAGAGTAATAACTATAAAATTAGGAGAATGGCAGCAAACTCAAAAATAGAAACAAAGCTGAAACAATTTGCAAAAGGCAAATTAGCAGCAACAGCAGAATTAGGTATACAAAACTGTGTGATATATACTCGTGTAAGTTCAAAGGAACAAGCCGATACAAATCAGAGTTTAGAATGGCAAAAGAAATATTGTGATGAGTATGCCATTAAACATAAACTCAACGTACAAGGTTATTTTGGCGGAACCTATGAAAGTGCTAAAAGTGATGAGCGAAAGGAGTTTAACCGTATGCTTAAATACGTGAAGTCTTGTAAACAAAAAGTCAGTTATATTTTAGTGTATAGCTTAGATAGATTTTCAAGAACGGGAGATTCGGCTATTTATATCTCAGGAGAACTTAAAAAAATTGGAATCAATATTATGGCGGTTACTCAGCCTATCGATACTAATTCACACGCAGGAGCATTACAACAAAATATTCAGTTTGTTTTTAGTAAATACGATAATGATTTACGAAGACAAAAAAGTATTGATGGTATGCGTGAAAAACTCTTAAGAGGAGAGTGGTTAGGTAATTGCCCCATTGGTTATGAATACGATAGAACTAAGGTTACCAAAGAACAAAAAATCATAATCAATGAAAAAGGTTCTTTTATTAAACAAGCTTTTGAGTGGAGGGCTTTAGGTCATACTTATGATACAATTATCGCCAAATTAAAACCTTATGGAATTAACCTATATAAGCAAGCATTAACAGATATTTTCAAAAATCCATTTTATTGTGGCTTGATTTCCCACAATTTTTTAGAAGGAGAATTGGTTCAGGGAAAACACGAAGCCTTAATTAACGAAGCGTTATTTTTAAAAGTAAATCAACTCAAAAAAACGGATGGTTTTAAAGTAAATAAAGCTAACGATAATTTACCTTTAAAAGTATTTGTAACGGATGCTGATAGTGGAGTGCCTTATACGGGCTATATAGTAAAAAAGAAAGGACTCTATTATTATAAAGTCAACAAGATTGGGATTAAAATAAATCGAAGCGTTAATATTATGCATGATAAGTTCAAAGAACTGCTAAGTGTATATACTATAAGTGAGGACTTTGTGGAGCCTTTAATTGTTCAATTGCGATATACGTGGGATAACCTAACAGAAAGCAACACAAGCGAGAAAAAAGCCCTTTCTGCTAAATTAAACGAAGTAGAGAAGAACCTTGAAACTTTAGAACGCAGACATGCTTACGGAGAAATTAAGATTGACATTTTTGAGAAATTTTCAGCTGAATTATACGAATCAAAAAGACTTCTTTTGAAAAAGTTGGATGCACTCTCTCAAAAATTATCGAACCCTAATGAATTGATAAATTATACCGCTCATACTGCCACAAAACTGCCGACAGTGTGGGCTTCTGGCGATTATTACGAAAAGCAAAGTTTTCAAAATATGTTATTTCCACACGGTTTAGCTTATGATTCAAAAATAGAGCATTATCGAACCCCAAAAGTAAATTCGGTTTTCGGCTGCGTTGCTGATTTATCAAAGCTTTTGGAAGAAAATAAAAAGGGCGACTCTCAATTTTTACTTGATAAGTCGCCCACCGTACACATGAAGGGACTCGAACCCCCACCCTTTCGGACCAGATCCTAAGTCTGGCGCGGCTACCAATTACGCCACATGTGCATTTTGCGGTACAAATATAATTAATATTTTTTGTAACTAAAAAAGTCTTTTCAAATGAAAAGACTTTTTTAGTTAGTATTTGTAAAAATAACTTTACCTAAATAGGTTTACAGTACCATGTTGTTCTATTTCTTTTGTATCATAGCCATAAGCTTTTACAAAATAAAAATAGGTTCCATCTGCTACTTTAGTTCCATTTGACCCTACACCATCCCATGATGCTTTAGGCCCAGTAAATTCATACATTTTTTCGCCCCATCTATTAAATATTTGTAACGAAATTTCTTTAACACCTGCAGATCTTATTGTGAAAAAATCATTCGTACCATCACCATTTGGTGTAAATACATTTGGAATAATTAAGTTTAAACTATCTTGTAATACAATAACTGTATATGCGGTGTCAGAACATGGACCAGCACTTGCTATTAAGGTAACAGTAAATGTTCCTCCAGTTCCATATAATGAAGTTGGGTCTTGTAAGGTTGATGTTGTACCATTTCCAAAATCCCAATTATATGTAAGTGCACCTGTACTTGTATTTGTAAAGCTAACTGTTATAGGAGCAAATCCAGTTGTAGGATCAGCTAAAAATCCAGCTACAACATTACCTTGAACTACAGTAATCGAAGCTGTTGAAAAACAACCAGTCGTTGTATTTGTAACTACCACAGAATAGTCGCCAATTGCTGTAACATCTAAAGTAGATAATGTATTAGTTCCAGTTCCACCAAACCACTGGTAAGTAACACCCGTGCTTGGAGTAACAGTAGGGCTAATAGTTGTAATTGTAAAACCACATGGTATAGCAATAGTAGAACTCAATGCAATAGTAGGTGTTGGATTTACAACTACTGTTGATGTTAAATTATTTGTTGAATTACTTACACAACCAAAACTATTTACACCAATTATTGTATATGTAGCAGTAGTAGCAGGGCTAACCGTGAAACCAGAACTAGAAACTGTTCCATCTGGCAAAATAGTATAATTTGTTGCTCCAGAAGGTGTTAAAATCACACTTTGTCCATTACATATTGTATTAGTTCCAAATGAAACTAATGTAATAGTAGGTGTAGTATTAACAGTAATTAAACTTGTTAAATCAGTAGAAGATAAACTTGTACATCCTAATAAATCAGTTCCAATAATTGTGTAAGTAGTTGTTGATGTTGGACTTACAGTAAATGACGCTCCTGTAGAACCGCCAGGAAATAACGTATAAGTTACTAAACCTGTTGGCGTTATTACTGCGCTTTGTCCTTCACAAATTGTATTTGAACTAACTGAACCTAAACTAACTGTTGGAGAAGGATTTACAACAATTGTAGTATTTAAATTTGCAGTTGTGCTACTTACACAACCTAAGCTACTTGTTCCTATAATAGTATAAGTAGTAGTACTTGTAGGACTAACCGTAAAACTTGTGCCAGTTGTACCACCTGGTGTAATTGAATAACTAGATGCACCACTTGGAGTTATAACAGTACTTTGGCCTTCACATATTGTAGAAGAACTTACTGACCCTAAGCCAACTGTTGGTGTAGGGTTTACAAATACAGTAGGATTTACATCTGTTACAGATGAACTCACGCAACCAGATACACTATTAGTACCATTAATTGTGTAAGTTGTTGTTGTTGATGGGCTAACTGCAAAACTAGTACCTATTGTACCATCAGGTAATAATGTGTAACTAGTTGCACCACTTGGTGTAAGCACTGTACTTTCTCCAGAACAAATTGTTGCTGTAATTAATGAGGTTAAACTAATTGTAGGAGTAGGATTAACAACAATAGTTGGATTTAAATCAGTAACCGATGAACTAATACAACCTGTCGCACCATTTGTTCCATTAATAGTATATGTGGTTGTAGTTGTAGGGCTTACTGTAAAACTTGAACCGGTTGTACCACCAGGTGAAATTGTGTATATTGAAGCTCCACTAGGAGTTATTATAGCACTTTGTCCATTACAAATTGTAGAAGAACTTACTGATCCTAATCCTACTGTTGGAGTTGGATTTACAACAATTGTTGTATTTAAATCAGTTACAGATGAACTTGAACAACCAGAAGCTCCATTTGTACCATTAATAGTATAGTTAGTTGTTGTAGTTGGACTAACAGTAAAACTTGTTCCTGTTATTCCACCAGGTATTAAAGTATAAGTAGTTGCTCCACTTGGTGTAATTATCGTATTTTGTCCTGCACAAATTGTTGAAGCACTAACTGAACCTAAGCCTAAAGTTGGAGTAGGATTTACTACAATTGTTTGATTTAAATCTGTTGAGGAAGAACTAATACATCCAGAAACACTATTTGTACCATTTATGGTATAAGTAGTTGTAGAAGTTGGACTAACTACAAAGCTTGAACCTGTTGTACCTCCTGGCAAAATTGTATAGGAAGATGCACCACTTGGGGTAATAGTTGCACTTTGTCCAGCACAAATTGTAGCAGCACTAATTGATCCTAAACCAATTGTAGGAGTAGGATTTACAACTACGGTTGGATTTAAATCTGTAACTGCTGAACTAATACAACCAAAAGAATTTGTTCCATTAATAGTATAAGTAGTAGTTGTAGTTGGACTTACATTAAAACTAGTTCCTGTAGTTCCACCAGGAGTTATTGTGTAACTCAATGCACCACTTGGTGTAATTATTGTACTTTGTCCACTACATATAGTAGCAGAACTTATAGACCCTAAACCAATTGTAGGTATTGGATTTACAACTATCGTCGTATTTAAATCTGTTGAAGTTGAGCTTATACATCCTGATGAAGATGTACCATTAATAGTATAATTAGTTGTAGAAGTTGGACTAACAACAAAACTAGTACCTACTGTTCCTCCTGGCATAATAGTATATGATGATGCACCACTTGGAGTTATGGTAGTGCTTTGCCCATTACAAATAGTTGCAGAGCTAACAGAACCTAAACCAATAGTTGGAATTGGATTGATACTTAATAAAACAGAAGCACAACTTGTAGTATTACAAGTTCCTATTGCGTTAACAAAATAAGTAGTAGCAACGCCTGGTGCTACTGTTATAGAAGAACCTGTACCAACAACTGGTCCAGCGCAACTACCAGTATGCCAATTCCAAGCAGCTCCAGTACCTAAAGAACCACCTGAAACAGTTAATGTTGAAGAATTAGTTCCACAAACAGGATTTGGATTTGCAGTAGCTCCAGTAGGTGCTACAGATGGCACATTTACAATTACACTTTTACAGACGTATGCACTATTACCACATAAATTCTGGGCCCGCACACACACATTTCCTGATGAAGAGCCTGCAGTAACAGTAATTACATTTGTTGTTCCACCAGAGGTTATTGTCCAACCGGCGGGAACAGTCCAAGCATAATCAATGGCATTAGCAACTGCTGGACAAGAGTATGTGACCGATGCTCCAGGGCAAATTGGTGTTGGCCCATTGACAATGGTTGGAGCAAAAGCAGGAACGGCCATACTTGTAGGTTTATAAGTAAAAATTAAAACAGCTTTATCAATACAAACCTGTCCTGTTGATGCACAGAATTGAAATGAATTAGTCCCACCATTATTATATCCTGGTAAACCGCAAGGAAAACTTGTTGTGGCAACTCCATAAATACCAAATGCAGAAACTCCATTTACACAAGAACATCCTGTGTTAGCTTCCGTAACAGATGTTAGCGCCACAGTACCATTAACTGTTCCTGCCAATATCCCACCACCGCAACCTGCAGAGTAATAATTAACAGTTATTCCTGTAACTATATTTCCAGCAGGAACAGGGTCGGTAAAAGCTGTTGTATTGCACATTGTAGGTGTCCCACAATAACCTGATGAACTTGGGCTATTAAAACAAAAATACGATGTTGAATTAGCTGTACAACATTGATTAGTATACCCACTGTAATCAACTGTATAAGAAACAGTTTGAGCAGACAATTGGGAAATATTGGATAATAAAAGGAAATAAAATAAAACAGCTAAGTTAGTAGATTTTTTTTTCATGATATTTTTTTAATGTTTAAAATAACTATATGTTTCAAAGATTATTTAACTTGAAAAACACTAATATGGCTAATTACATATTTAAAATATGTCTTATTATCATTAGGAATTTTAATAACCATAAGTTCTTTAAGCTCTGGTTTCAAATCACAACTTCCTTCTAAATTTGAATACGGTTCTAATAAAATTGTTTGTAAAGGTCCATTCTCAAATAATTGATAAACAACTTTTACCTGAAATGAATTAGTGTTCACTAGCTTAATTAAAAAAACATTTTCTGAATTACATATTGTTTTCTGTTTTAAAAATGAAACTCCTAAAATTTCATTATTTCCAGATTCATCCAGCTTTATCTTTTTCCACAAATTACCTTCTATTGGGGAATCTGGCATTTTTCCCATATTTTGAGCCAAACAAATACTGTTACCTATTACAAAGTATAAACAAACAGTTGCTAAAAATTTAAACATATTCATATCACAAATAATTTATTATATCAAATATATGAAAAATTATTAACAATTTACATCTAAAAGTGATGTTAAACCTGCAAAATAAGCCTTTTGTTTAGTTAATTGTACAACTCACTTAGTATAAGGTTTATTTCAGTGAGTGAACAGAGTTAAAATAGACTAATGACTTTCTGAAAATTTCACCATTTAATTATGCAATTTTTCCATATTTTCAATAGATTTTTTTAAACCGAAATTATTTGGATCTTTTGTCAATGCTATATTAAAATACTTTAACCCATTTATTGTATCATTCAATAACATGTATCCATTACCAACATCAATATATAATTTAAAATTGTTTGGGTAATCCCTTAGCGCAAGTTTCGCATTATTTACAACTAATTTATACTTTTTTTTCAAAAAATATAAATCCTTTAGTCTAAAATATGATACCAAATCAATGGGTTTTTCCTCTAAAATTTTTTCATATAATACAATTGCAGAATCCGTCATATTTAACTTTTCGAGACAAAATGCTTTATTAAATCTAGCCTCTTTGTGCAATGGATTTGTTTTTAAAACATTTTCAAAAAGTGGTAACGCCGATTTTGGATCATTGAAAACATTAATATATAAAGTTCCTAAATTATTTTGATTCACAATATCTTTAGGGTATTTAGTTGCCCCTTCATTCATATATATCGCAGCTTTTTTATAGTAATTAACTGATTTTTCTTTATAAACAACCTTAAGATTCTCGTCAGTTGTATTAAAATAATTATTGTAATAAATATTACCTAACATGTATTGCAAATTACAAGAATTTGGAAAAGCAGCAACATCTGTTTCATATATTGACAACTCACTCTTCCATTTTTTATTTCTTAAAAAGGTTAATAAAAAGAAAATAATAAAAACTAGGATAAAAATTCCTTTAAATAGAAATGGAAGTTCCCTTAACTTTAAATTAACATTACTTATATCTACTTTTAATGCTACAAAAAACAAATACACCACTGAAATACAAAAGCCAAATGAAGCAAAATATATAAATCTCTCTGCAATTATACCAGGAGCAATTGCAATTAAATTTGAAAATGGAAATATACCTAATAAATAAACTAATATGCTAAAGGACAATACATTCTTTTGCTTTACTTTAATAATTATAAAAATCAATAATGATGCATAAACAATAATTGAAAAAATCACAATTGGACTTCCCCACTCATTAATTGGTATTGTATTATACCCATAATAACAGCACAATGGATTTGGCAAAACTAGTAGTTTTAAATAATACCCAATAGAATAAAACACAAGAGAAACACGACTAACGAAATTGTTATCATATTCTAAAGGGTTTTCAAAAAACACAATAGTTCTATTTGTTTCTGCACTATTCAAGCAAAGAACTTCAATTAAATTATAAAAAACATATCCAATTGAAACCAAAAGTGACAAGTAAATTATCTGCCTAAGTTTTAAATTAAAAAAATAATATAATGTAATTGGAATAAGTGGTATAAAAATCAATCCCGTTTTTTTTGATAGTAGAGAAAGTGTAATTAATAATACCGAAGCTAAAATATAAATTATTTTTTTTATTTCAACATATTTAATTATAAAGTAAAATGAAGTAATTCCAAATAAAAAAGATAAAAGTTCATCTCTACATTTAATATTATTTACAACTTCAGTATGAATTGGATGGGCCATAAATAATAGTGTTACAAGAATTGGAAAAAAAACAGAAAACCTATTAAACAATTGAAATAATACTAAATAAACAACAATATTTGAAAAACAATATATTAAAACATTAATAAAGTGACTTACATGTGGATTACTCCCAAAAATCTCATATTCAACTGCAAAAGTAGTTAGCGGAATTGGCCTATATTCTGCCTTTTGTTTTTCATTAAACATGTAATGAGTTGAAAATATCACTGGAATTCCTTTAAGACCTTTTTCAATTCTAGGATTATTTGGTATTTTATCATTTGTAACAGTTACATAACTGTCATCCATAGAATAACCGTTTTTT
Organism: uncultured Bacteroidota bacterium; assembly: GCA_937868545.1. Classification (GTDB taxonomy): domain Bacteria; phylum Bacteroidota; class Bacteroidia; order B-17B0; family Aurantibacillaceae; genus UBA4416. Next base: position 2,441 of record CALMMX010000271.1, on the reverse strand, counting down.
ATACTATTCCCATATAGTAGAAATGTAAATAATACAATAATAAAAACAATTTTTTTATTATTTATAGAATTGAGTTTCATAAGTAAAATATAATTAAAGAGAAATCCACTAATAACTTTTGTAAAGTTTATATTTCAAAGAGTCGCCTAACTCTAAATATTTAGTTGCAATGAAACTAGACAATTCTTTATTTGGCGCCAAAGAATATGCTGCCTCAAATTTCGGCATAGCATTTAATGTATCTCCTTGCATAATTGTACAATTAGCTTCTAATGCCACTAAGGCATAATCATTAGGAAATTGTTTATTAGCAATTTTAGAACATATAAGTGCATTTTTATATTTTTTTTCTTCAAATAATATTTGAATAATAGCTAAATAAGCCCTGTATTGCATAATGTTTTGTTTAATTGACTCTAAATAATAATGTTTAGCATTTGCATAGTCTTTTTCAGACTTATAACAATTTGCAACATTTTCATAAGCTTGAGGATAATTAGGCTTATGTCTTATAGCTAAAGTAAATAGATATCTTGCAGTTTTAAAATCATTCAAATAAGAAAAATATACAACTCCAGCATTATTATAAGCCGAATAAAAACTTGAATCAGCTGTAACGGCAAGCTTGTAATGATTTAAAGCTTTATTTAAATATTTTTCACCAGTATTTCTATCATTTGCATTCCTTAGTAATTCAAAATATTGATTGCCTAATAAACTATTACCCTTTGCTGATAATTTAAGATAGTCAGAATCATGTTCAAACAATTTTAACTGGTTTTCCCAGTTCGAATTTCGTGTAATTACTAACAAAAAAGAAACTATTACAATTGGTAAAAAATATAAAAGTGGTTTTTTAAGAAAAACAAACTTGACTGACAAGTCTATGTTTCCTAAAAAACGATTTAATATAAAGGCTATCATTAAGCAAAACCCGAAACTCGAATAAAAAGATAACCTTTCACCAACTATTCCTGGAACTGGTGTAATCAAATTCACAAATGGGAAAATACATCCCATAAACAATAATAAAGAAAACAAGAAATGCTTATCTCTGAATTTAAAATAATACCAAATACTCAAAATAATAAAAATAAGACCTATTACAAAATAAATATCAACTGGGTTATATACATCTATAGTTTTAAAACCGTAATATGCTCTAAATGGATAGGGGATGAAAAAAAACTTTACATAAAAACCAAAAGTTTGCATTGCAATTAGCAGCCTATCAATCAAATCGAAATGAACCACATACAAAGGATTTTCAAAATGATAATAAAATCTAACCGTTTTTTCTGCAATTAAACTACCTTTAATCACAGAAAACACCAATGGTATTAACCCAATAAAAATAAAAGAAATAACCGCTTTTTTTAACTCCAATTTTCTATAAAAAAATAAACATAAAGGAATGACGGCTAAAGTCAAAATTGCTGTTTTCTTGCAAAACATTCCTAATAATACACAAACAACAAAAATAAAAATATACTTAAATTTTACTTTATCAACCAATTTCAAACTTGCCCATAAAGAAATTAGAGAAAATAACAATACCAATAATTCGTCCCTACATTTAATATTATTTACAACTTCAGTATGAGAAGGCATAATTAAAAAAACAAATGAGGCTACAACCGAAATTGTTTTTTTAAATTCGTATTCTTTAAAAAGAGTTAAACAATTAACATATATTAAGCATATTACGATAAAATATAATAGTATATTATCTAAATGATTAATAAATGGATTTTGCCCAAAAATAGCATATTCAATTGCAAAGGTTGTAGTAGTAAAAGGTCTATAATCAAACGAAAACTCCTCATCATGCGCATATCTACTCTGCCATATTTTCGGAATTCCCTTAATTCCTTTTACAACTAATTTGTTATTAGCAATATAATTTTGACCATTAATTGGTTTATTAGTTACAGTTACATATTCATCATCTAATGCAAATTTATTTACTAAACTATTACCGTAAAATAAAAAACAACTGAACAAGAAAAATAAAAATATTTGTTTATTCTTAATTATTACCTCTCGCATACTTACTATTGTTGAATAACTGACTTTAATGGGAAAATTTAACTATAAAACACAAAAAAAGTGCTAATAACAAAATTAGCACTTTTTTAAAAAATCCATTAATTTATTTATTAATGTGATGTTTTTAAGGCTTCAAGAACCGAAATTTTTTCTTCGTTGTAAATAACATCAATTACTCCCATTTTTTGAGCATAAGTTAAATAATATTTCTTATTGTGGGGTGTCTTCATAATCAATAATAAATCACAATTACCAGCATTATCAGAATTTGTAATAATACATGATTTTACCTCTGAATTAGTTTTTAAAATATTAATAGACTTATTAGCTTCTTGAATATTTTTAAACCCAGATAATTTAGTTTTAAACTGAAGAGTAGTTTTCACTTGACC
>CALMMX010000270.1 GCA_937868545.1 uncultured Bacteroidota bacterium | reverse complement strand
TATGAGTTTTTAGATATTCGTAAAAACCATGGTAAAGAAGAAATGCGTGCACGTGATTTATTTACTGCATTATGGATTCCAGATTTATTTATGAAACGTGTGGAGGCAGAAGGAACATGGAGTTTAATGTGTCCTAATGAATGCCCTAATTTATTTACTACACACGGTGAAGAGTTTGAAGCATTATATACTAAATACGAAGCAGAAGGTAAATTCCGCAAACAAGTTCCTGCTCGCGAATTATGGGCAGCAATTATTGAATCGCAAATTGAAACTGGTAACCCATACATGTTATTTAAAGATGCATGTAACTTAAAATCTAACCAATCTCACTTAGGCACAATACAATCATCTAACTTATGTACTGAAATTGTTGAGTACACGAGTCCTGATGAAGTTGCAGTGTGTAACTTAGCATCAATTGCATTACCTCGTTTTGTTGATGAAAAAACAGGAACATTTGATCACCAACGTTTATTTGATGTAACATATACAATTACTAAAAACTTAAATAAAGTAATTGACCGTAACTACTACCCTATTCCTGAAGCGCGTAACTCAAACATGCGTCACCGCCCAATTGGATTAGGTGTGCAAGGTTTAGCAGATGCATTTATTTTAATGCGTTACCCATTTGAAAGTGAAGAAGCTAAAAAATTAAATACTGAAATTTTCGAAACTATTTATTATGCTTCGATGACAGCAAGTAAAGATTTAGCTATTAAAGATGGCGCTTACGAATCGTATCCTGGTTCTCCATTATCAAAAGGTATTATGCAATTTGATATGTGGGGTGTAACACCAAGCCCACGTTGGGAATGGAACGTATTAAAAGAAGAAGTAGCAAAATATGGCGTACGTAACTCATTGTTATTAGCACCAATGCCAACTGCTTCAACATCTCAAATATTAGGTAATAACGAATGTTTTGAACCATACACATCAAACATTTATAGCCGCCGTGTATTAAGCGGAGAGTTTGCTGTAGTTAACAAGCACTTATTACGCGACTTAGTAAAATTAGGTATGTGGAACGATGCATTAAAAAATAAAATTATTGCAGCAAATGGTTCTGTACAAAACATACCAGAAATTCCTCAAAACATAAAAGACATTTATAAAACTGTTTGGGAAATTAAACAACGTACTATTATTGATATGGCTGCTGACCGTGGTGCATTTATTTGCCAATCGCAATCATTAAACTTATTTATACAAGATGCAAACTTTGCTAAATTATCATCGGCACATTTTTACGCATGGAAAAAAGGTTTAAAAACAGGTATGTACTACTTACGTACAAAAGCGGCTGCAGATGCAATTAAATTTACTGTAGACCAAGCAGCTTTATCTGTACCAGTATTAGGTAACGAAGATGCATTATTAGTAGAACGCGGACAAACACATGTATTGAGCTTTGAAGAACAACAGGCACAATTAACGTGTAGTTTAGATAACCCAGATGCTTGCGAAGCTTGCGGATCTTAGTTTCGACATGCTCAACTACAAAAGAAAATAAGTTTAACCCTGAAGAAAAGCCTCTCTGAATATTTTAGAGAGGCTTTTTTTTATTAATTTACTTTAATATTCTAATAAATGTTTTTGAAAAAATTGAATTCAAACCAACAAAGATCTTTATCCGCAATAAAACTTCTTCGTGGTGCTTTGGCAATGGAAATTCTGATGTTGTTTTTCTGGATATTTAAATTGAACTATGTTTTTTCTATTATAAATGATCAAGATTTTAACCCAGAAAAACTAATATTATTTGAGATAATCGATTTACTAATTTCTTTAACATACTTAATTGTATTTATTTTATGCACAGTGCGATTTATAAGGTGGTTTAGAAGGGCATATAATAATTTACATCTAATTCATTCTGATTTAAAATATTCTGAAGGTTGGGCAGCAGCTTCATGGTTTGTTCCCATTCTGTTTTTTTATCGTCCTTATATAATTATGAAAGAATTATTTTATAAAACTCGAGAATTTTTAATTAATAATAATTTACATATAAGTCAAAAGGAAAACAGAATACAATTAAATATTTGGTGGTTTTTATGGGTTGTAGCAACTATTATTGGGATTATTGATTTTGTTTTAGGACTAAATATCATTGTATTTTTTGATGAGTTGTTAGTGTCTTCGATTTCGGGAATTTTTATGTCGTTATTTTTAATTCCTGCAGATTACTTAACTATAAAATTAATTAGGAAATACTCAAAAATGGAAATACAACTAGAGGAATTATGCAATAATCTTAATTAATGTGATTATAGGTAAATACAAATAACATACAAATGATCAATGATAAATATTGTTAGGCTTTTACTGTTTTTAATTATATTTATATTATGAACGTCTATAATCAATTAAAAGAAATTCAAAAAAAGAAACATCAGTGTAAATTTTTCCTCAAAGTAGAAAGCGAAGAATATACATTACATGGTTATGTTTTAGAAATTAACAAAGAATTTATATACATACGTGAAATTTTAGATTTTACAGTTGATGGCTTAAGAATTTTTAAATTGGATAATATAGAAAAAATTAGATATGGTAAATTCGACAAGGCTTCATCAAAAATAAATGAGAAAGAAGGACTACTACCTACAATTTATACTTTTGAAAAAATAGAATTAAAAAATTATCAAACAATATTTAAAACAATAAAAAAAACATTTAAATTCTCTATTGTAGAAAGCACTTATAAAGATAAATTGGCATTTAATATTGGTGAAATAATTAGAGTAAATAAAAATAGTGTTAGTCATTTGTACTTTGATGCAACAGGGAAATTAGATAAAAAACCAACCTTAATTCCATACAACGATATAATAATTATTGGATTTGATAATAATTACTTAAATGTATTTCAAAAACATTTACGGTAAACTTCAAATGATATATTTTATCTCCTTCTAATGTTCATTTTCCAAGCCCCCCCACACCTGTCAGGTTTTAAAACCTGACAGGTGTGGGGGCTGAGGCTAAAAAACTAGAGTTAGGAAGAAAAAAAAGACAGATGATGCCTGACCGTTTAGAGGAATCGAAAGAAATAACTTAGCAGATAGAAGGCTAAAACTCAGTCAGAATAAGGGAAATAAAAATTGCTACAGTTCATAGCAACAAGTCGCTACAAAATTATTTTATTTTGCATTTAATAACAATGCAAGTGAATGCTTAATAAAATATTAAAATGCAAAAAGTAGAAACATTACAGAGTGGTAAAGTTTACCATATTTATAATAGAGGAATAAACAATGGAGATTTATTTTTTGAAGCAGGTAACTACGAATACTTTTTAAAACTATACGAAAATCATATCAGTCCTATTGCCAATACGTATGCTTGGTGTTTAATGAAAAATCATTTTCATTTTTTAGTACAAATAAAAGAAGATACTCCAAAAGCCCCACACCAAGGTTTTTCAAACTTATTTAATGCATATACAAAAGCTGTAAACAAAAAATACAATAGAAATAGTAGTCTTTTTCAAAGGCAATTTAAACGAAAACTGGTAAGTGACGAAACTTATTTAAAGAACCTGATTTTATACATACATAATAATCCAGTAAATCATCGTATTTGTGAACATCCTATGGAGTACGCTTGGAGTTCATATTTAGCAAATTGTTTGGATAAAGATACAAATCTAAAAAAAACAGAGGCGATCGATTTATTTAATGACGTAGAAAATTTTAAAACTTCCCATAAGTTAAACTCAGAAATTTAAGAATTGGAATTTTAGTATCTGCATAAAGCCCCTAAAGGTTAACAAAACCATTAGGGGCTCCGAAGAATAATCATTGAGCTGTAAATGTCAATTAGCTCAATTAATATTCAAATACTAAATAACCACACCTTTAAAGGTTAAAACAACAGGCGCTTCTTCCGAAGCAATTTTTACTGTTACTGTTTTTGTAAAATTACCTTTGTTAGCCGCATTAAAGATTGCTGTAATTTTAGTGGTAGCTCCAGGTAATACAGGTGTTTTCGGAAAATCGGTGCTAGTACAACCGCAAGAGCCTTGTGCACTTACTACTACAACAGGTTCTTTACTTGTATTTTTAAATTCAAATTCAATTGGTTTTGGTATTCCTTGCGGAATTTCTCCTACATCAATCGTTTTGTTTGTCCACTTAACTGAAGCTGGTGTAGTGCTTAATTCAATACTTACCGTTGAATTTGTTTTTGTTTTGAATGACATTAAGCTTAGTGATAAAGCCATACATGTGATAATAATAATTTTCATAACGTTTGTTTTTTTTAAGGTTTATTAATTAGTGAATTTGTCAAATTTGAACATTACAAAATTAGGTTGAATACTCTTGAACCTCTGTTAACCAAATCCTAACGTTTGTTAATGATATGTTAAAGGCAAAAAATGACAATCAAATTTGGTTATTTTTGAATAGCATGTTAAAAACCAAAAAAATAAATTTCATTATTATCCTAGGGCTAATTGCTATAGTTGGCATTTTAGTAGCGCAGTTGGTGTGGACAAAACAAGCCTTTAATTTAGAAGAAAAAAAATTCTCTCAAAAGGTGCATATTGCCTTACTAGAAGTGGTAAAAAAACTATATGAAAGCACCAATAACGATTTGCCTTCAGAAAACCCTGTAGAAAAAATTTCAAATGACTATTACTATGTTAATATTGCCAACGATTTTGATCCTATTATTTTAGAACATTATTTGAAATCTGAATTTAAAAAAGCAGGCGTTAGCACAGATTATGAATATGCCATGTATAATTGCCAAAGCGATGTAATGGTATATGGGAATTATATTTCTTCAACAGAAGACTTTAAATCAAAGCCAACGTTTAATTTCCCCAAAAATAAAAACCTAGTGTATTATTTTGCTATCCGTTTCCCTAATGAAACAGGCTATCTATTTAGTTCACTGCGTTTTTGGTTTATACTTTCAGCCGCTCTCGTAATCATTTTGCTAGTATATGTGTATTCTATCTTTACAATCATTCAACAAAAAAAATATTCAGAACTACAACGTGATTTTATTAATAATATGACGCACGAATTTAAAACACCACTCTCTTCTATTTTAATAGCCTCAAATTATTTATTAAAGCAAGAAAAGATACATGAAGACCCAAAACTTGGAAAGTATACTCAAATCATAATTGACCAAAGCAATAAATTAAATCTACATATCGAAAAAATACTCAATATTGCAAAACACGATAATTCACCACAAGAATTAAATAAAGTAGATCTATCAATCATACCAATTATTAATAACGTAATTGAAAATATACAATTGAAATACGAGACCACTAGCATTTCCATTGAAACTCAATTTGATAAATACACCATCATAGCTGATGAATTTCATTTTATTAACCTGGTATATAATTTACTAGATAATTCCATAAAATACTGCAATGAAAAACCAATGATAACCATTAAACTAAGCCATGAGCAAGGAATAAAAAAAATTGAATTTCGCGATAATGGCATTGGTATCTCAACCAAAGAGCTTTCTTTAATATTTGATAAATTTTATAGAAGCCCCAATTCTAAAGACAGTATGGTAAATGGTTTGGGCTTAGGTTTATACTATATCAAAAAAATATGCGACTTACACAAGTGGAAAATACAAGCAACAAACAATAACACAAAAGGAATGACATTCACTATTTTAATCCCACATCATGACTAAGTATAAAATTTTATATGCCGAAGATGATCAAACATTAGCTTATCTAACAAAGGATAATCTGGAGCAACATCATTATGAAGTATTACATTTTTCGGATGGTAAATTGTGTTTAGATGCGTTTAAAAATGATTTGTTTGATGTTTGTGTATTTGATATTATGTTGCCTAAATTAGATGGATTTGCTTTAGCAACAGAGGTTAGAAAAGTAAATTCTAACATTCCCATTATATTTCTTTCGGCAAAAACTTTAAAAGAAGACAGAATAAAAGGACTACGCTTGGGAGCAGATGATTACTTAGTAAAGCCCTTTAGTATAGAGGAGTTATTACTAAAGATTGAAATCTTTTTAAAAAGGTCATCGAAAAGAACAGTATTACATGAAACATTGTACACCATTGGTAAATATAATTTCGACATAACAAATTATACTTTAAGCAAAGGCACAAAACAAGTTGTTTTAACAAAACGCGAAGCTGATTTGCTAAAGCTATTTATTGAAAATGCCAATATTGTTTTAAAAAGAGAAGATATTTTAAAAACATTATGGGGAGATGATGATTATTTTATGGGAAGGAGTTTGGATGTTTTTATTTCGAGATTACGAAAAATTCTTTGTGATGAAAAAAACATTTCTATCGAAAACATTCATGGAGTTGGATTTAAATTTTTGATATAGTTCTAGGCTCTCTAACACCTTTCACACCTGTCAGGTTTTAAAGCGATAGGTGTGATTACCAAATTGCTAAATTTAACGAGATTGCTTTAAGTTTAGGTACTAAAACTATAGATATACAAGCCAAACTAAAAAAATAACTTACTATTACTATTAATTTTTTATAGACGCATTTTTCTTACATTTATAAAAACTTTTTTTAATGGTACCTAAATTTTTAATATTACTTTATAGTATATTTTTTGTTTTTTCAATACATGCTCAAAATACAAATGGAATATCCTATTTTAATAATAAAGGTTATTTAACTTATGAAGATTCTGCTATGTACTATAGACAAGAATCTACTACAAAAAATTATTTTCATTCCTATTATAAAAAAAACAATAAGCTATATTTTGAAGGTGCCATCTTAAATGCAAAAGATACTATTGATGTAAATAATATTTATAATGGAAAATGTATTTGGTATTATCCTTCAGGTAAAATCAAACAAATAGTTATTTATAATGAGATTGGAAATAAAAATGGGCTGCAAGAGGACTTCTATGAAAACGGGAATATATTCAGGCAAACGGTATTTGAAAACAATAAATCAAAAGAATATATAGAATTCAATAAAAGCAACACTAACAGCTATAAAGTATTTGAAGAAAATTTTAATGATAATTCAAATAATTGGCCTTTGCTAAAAACAGAATTTATATCATCAAAAATTAAAATTGCGGGACTCCAATTAACCAATACCACAAAATCAGATTATAAATTGTCAATACCATATAAAATTGATTCTATAAATTATAGCATCGAAACTAATATCAATCAAAAATTTTTAACACCAACTTGCAAAAGCGGATTAGTTTTCGGCTATCAAGACAGCCTTAATTACAATTATTTTTATGTAGCTAAATACAGATATTTTATTGGTTGTGTAAAAAATGGTATTGATTTAAAACAAATTGAAAATTACTTCTCATTTAATTTAAATGGTAATGATTGGAATAATTTAAAAGTAAAATGTTTAAAGGATACTTTCTATTATTTTATAAATGAAAAATTAGAAACCTTTTGTAAAAAAACCAATATTGATGGCGATCACATAGGTTTTGCTATAAACAATGGAGCATCTTTTTATGATAATTTAATAATTAAACAATACAACAATCTCACAAAACAAATGCTTAACACTGCCAATTATATTGATATTAATGGATATAAGGATGAACTACGCTATGTTCAATCTGGAGTAATGCTAAATAGTAATGGTCTAGTATTCACAAGTATAAAAGAATTTAGTTTAGTAAATAACTTTATTATTGAAGCATTAGTAAATGATACTCTAAAAACATTTTTTGGCGATGTAGTAATTGAAGATAAAATTAATAATTACATTGTTCTAAAAATAAGAACCGCGTCTGAATCTCAATTTGCTAAACCATTTTATTCATACTCTTATATGAATACATTTGAAAATCAAAAAACATTTAACGTAAGACATTTATTAAAAAACAAATCTCAAGGATCTTATGAACAAAATATTATTTTTGGCGAAAACAAAAATTTAAACAAAAATCGCAATTCAAAAGACTCACTTTATAATAACAATTTGCTACTTGGGGCTCCAATTTTTGATTCTAAAGGTAATATGTTAGGTGTAATTTCAGATATTAATAAAGAACAAAAGATAAAAACATCTTTTACACAGTGGTTAATGACAACAAAGTTGGTGAATAAACAATTGGATCAAATTCAGAAAAAAGAGCTAGAAGACTACACTAACTTTGATAAAGAGATTTACAAAAACTGTGTTACAATAAAAATATTTTAACTCAATTTTCTATTCGGATACTTGTATTACAAATTCATAAAACACAATTATTACAATTTAATAAGTACTACAGCATTACAAAATGTTTAAATCCATATAAATTGTAACACAAAAACATATATATTTAACATGCTTAATAGTTAATAGATTAAAGCAAATGAAAAAACTTTTACTTTTAATAATTATATGGCAAACAAGCTTTGTTTCATGTCAAAATGCACCTGAACAAAAAAAAGAAAAAGAAATTACTAACTCAATAAAAAACATAGCAAAAATGAAAGTAGAAGTTTGGTCAGATATTATGTGTCCATTTTGTTATATAGGAAAGCGCCACTATGAGGCTGCACTAGCAAAATTTGCTCATGCAAATCAAGTTGAAATTGTATGGCGCAGTTATCAATTAGATCCTAGTTTACCTAAACCAGCAAGTAAATTAAACGCTTACGAATACCTTGCACAGCGCAAAGGCATGAGCTATGAGCAATCTGTGGCTATGCATAAAAACGTGATTGCTATGGCTAAGGAAGCAGGTTTAAATTATGATTATGACAAAGCAGTTGTAGCAAATTCGTTTGATGCGCATAGATTAATTCAACTAGCAAAACTTAATAATTTAGGTGATGCTGCTGAAGAACGTTTATTTAAGGCCTATTTTACAGAAGGGAAAGATATGAGTGACATCTCAACTTTAATTTTGCTTGGGAAAGAAATTGGACTAGATGAAAAATTAGTAACAGATGTTTTAAATAGTAATCAGTATACTGATGCTGTGAATAAGGATATTCAAGAAGCTGAACAAATTGGCGTACAGGGTGTTCCTTTTTTTGTTTTTAATAGAAAATATGCTGTATCAGGCGCACAGCCCGATTCTATATTTTTAGAAACATTAAATAAATCGTTTGATGAGTGGCTAAAAGCAAATCCGCAAACTAAGTTAGAAGTAACTGAAGGGAAAGTTTGCACACCTGATAAAGGGTGTAATTGATTTTATAATTGAAATAAAATAAACTTTGCGTCTTTATTTAAGTAATACGTCAATAAAGTTATGACAACAACTGAAACCATATGGAAAGCATTTCATGCCGAATTGCATAACTTTATAAACAAGCGCATTCACGATAAAGAAGCATCTAATGATATATTGCAAGACGTATTTATTAAAATACATTTAAAGTTAGGTACTTTAAGCGAAAAGGAAAAACTAAGTGCTTGGATCTATCAAATTACGCGTAACTGCATTACTGATTATTTTAGAAAACAAAAAAATAAAGTTCCTTTAACTGAAAACATAATTGAACTTGAGGATGAAACAGATTTTAGTACTGAATTGGTTAAATGCTTAAAGCCGATGATTGATCAATTGCCGGATACTTATAAAGAAGCTATTATCGAAACAGAAATTGGTTTATTATCACAAAAGGCGTATGCCGAAAAATTAGGCATTTCTTATTCTGGTGCTAAATCACGTATACAAAGAGCTCGCGCACAATTGCAAACCTTGTTTAACCAATGTTGTGCTATTGAATCTGACAAATATGGTAATATTATTGAACATGAATGTAAAACAAATTGTGGCTGTAAATCATAATTTGCGTCCTTTTAAAATGAGGGCGTCTATAGGTTGTAATTACACAAATTAATAACCTTAAAATTAAAACATCATGGAAAACCAAAATGAAACATGTGGTTGCAATACCTCAAATTGCACTACTAACAATCAAACAAACACTACTTGTAAATGTAACACATCCAATTCGTGTGATTGTACTTGTAATTGCACCCCGGGTAATTGCGAAAACTGTAAATGCAATAAAAACAATTGCTGTTAACTAATTCTTATGAGGCTATCAAATACGGTAGCCTCATTTATTTCTATAAATGTATAGAGAAGTTTTTAAAATTCAATTTTGTGTTTGATGATAAAATAAATTAGATTTGTTCGTTTACTTTTAAAAAACACAAAAACAAATTGAATAAATGAAACAATTTATTGGTAGAATAATTAATACAGGTGTTAAGCCAAACTATCAATTATGGGAAGTTTATTTAACTCGCAAACTAAATTTAATGTCGATTATTTCGATGATAAATATGGTATGTGGAATTGTGTTTGCACTTAGCATTGGCTATACACAGTTTTTAACCGAAATTATCATTTCTTTTTTTGCAATACCTTTAATATTTGTGTTTAACGCCTATAAAAATTATATATGGGCCTCTTACATATTTTATTGTTGTGGCTATTTATTTTTAATTCCTATGTCATTAAAAATGGGGATTGATTCTTATATAACTTTATTTTATTTCCCAATGCTTATAAGTATGATTCAATTACTAGGCAAAAGAGAAACTATAATTCATTTAATTATTTTAAGTGGCATTGCATTACTTTCAATAATTACAATTGTAATAGGATATAAATTAAATTTATTTAGTAGTTTTCACAATACACAAACTACAGGTAATTTAATTGCATTTAATCTTATTGTTTCTTTTTTAACAGCTATATCATTTACAATTATGATTGTAAATGAATCAATAGCACAAGAAAAATTAATAAAAAAAATATTAAATGAAAAAGAGATTCTGTTAGCCGAAGTGTTTCACAGAGTAAAAAACAACATGAATATCATTACAAGTTTATTGAATTTAAAAAAAGAAACATCTACATCACTTGAAGTAAAAAATGCATTAGAAGATTGCAGAAATAGAGTATTTTCTATGGCTTTAGTACATCAAAACATATATAACAACAACAATTTAGTTCTAATAAACTTTAAAGAATATATAAATACATTAACTACAGAAATTGCAAATTCATTTGGTGATATTAAAAAAGTAAAAATTCATTTAAACACAGAGAATATGAATTTAGACATTACTAATGCCATACCATGTGGTTTAATTATAAATGAATTAATTACTAACTCATTTAAATACGCAACTTCTGAAAATGAAGATTTAGAAATTAGTGTGAGTTTATTATTACTAAATAATAAAATTGTAGAATTAGAAGTGCGTGATAATGGTAAAGGAATAAATGAAGAAATAATTAATTCAAATGATTCAAACACAACACTTGGCATAGAGTTAATTAAATCGTTATCAGACCAGATAAATGGCACTTACAGTTTTAGGAACGATAAGGGATTAATTTACAATCTTAAATTTAATTTAACTGCTGAAAAAAAATACAGTTAATAGAAATATAATTAAAATATTTTTTAATTAAGTTGCTTCCACAACATATCTTTTAACTGAGGTATGTTGTATCCTGATTGTGAAGAGAAAAATAAATAAGGTATTTTAAATTTACCTTTCATACGTTTATTTAAATCTTTTTCAAGTTCCATTATAAGTTCTTCATCAATTGTATCGCATTTAGAAATGCCTAAAATACGCTGTTTATCAAGTAACTCAGGGTTATACTGTTTTAACTCGTTAAGCAATATTTTATATTCTTCGTAAATATTATTGCTTTGGCAACTTACTAAAAACAATAGGGTTGAATTTCGTTCAATATGACGTAAAAAACGAACACCTAAACCTTTTCCATCACTCGCTCCTTCAATAATTCCAGGAATATCTGCCATTACAAAGCTTTTATAATCTCTGTAAGACACAATTCCTAAATTTGGAGCTAAGGTTGTAAAAGGATAATTTGCGATTTCGGGTTTAGCAGCTGAAACCACAGATAATAAAGTGGATTTTCCTGCATTAGGGAAACCTACTAAACCAACATCTGCTAATATTTTAAGCTCTAATATTGTCCATTCATTTCTTCCTTCTTCCCCAGGTTGTGAAAAACGGGGAGTTTGTAAAACGGAATTTTTAAAATGTGTATTTCCTAATCCACCTCTACCACCTGGCATTAAAATAATTTGTTGACCTTCTTCAGTAATTTCACAAATAAACTCACCTGTTTCTGCATCTCTGGCAATTGTACCTAATGGAACATCCAAAATTTCATCCTTACCTTCTTTCCCTGTTTTGTTAGAAGAACCACCATCACCACCTGGCTCAGCAATAATATGTTTACGGTACTTTAAATGTATAAGCGTCCAAAATTGCTTATTGCCACGTAAAATCACATGCCCTCCACGTCCACCATCACCACCATCAGGCCCACCCATTGCGGTAAGCTTATCACGATGTAAATGAGTAGATCCTTTACCACCTTTACCGCTTCTGCAGCAAATCTTTACGTAATCAACAAAATTATTATCCACTGTTATTGTTTTGAGTTAAATGTTTTAAGTTATGAGATCAATAGTATAGCTCAAAAATTAAAACTCAATTTATTTTTTCTTTTTTGCCTTTGCTACAACTTTTTTAGCAGTTACTTTTTTAACCACCTTTTTAGGGGCAACTTTTTTAGCAACTGGTTTTTTAGCAACTACCTTCTTTACAACTTTTCTAGCAACAGTTTTCTTAGGTGCTGCCTTTTTAGATACAACTTTCTTAACCACCTTTTTTGCTAGTACTTTTTTTGGAGCCACTTTCTTAGCTCCAATCTTTTTAGCAACTACTTTCTTAGTCACCTTTTTAGCAACAGCTTTTTTTGGAGCTACTTTTTTAGCAACTGGTTTTTTAGTAGCAACTTTCTTAACCACCTTTTTAGCTACAGCTTTTTTAGTTACTTTTTTTGCAACTTGCTTTTTAGCAACAATTTTTTTAGCTGCCTTTTTAACAACTGCTTTCTTAGTAACAGATTTTTTAGCTGGTACTTTCGGTACAGGCTTAGAAGCTTTTTTTACTGGAGCAACTTTTACAACAGCTTTAGGAGCTTTTGCAGTTTTAGCTTTTGGAGCAATTTGTTTAACAGTTGCTTTTTCTATTTCCTTAGGTTCAGATTTCCTTACCTCTTCAATGTCATGTTTTAACTCATCAGAAATTTCGGTAGCTACCTCAAAATCATTAATAGTTAAATCTAAATGCTCAATGTCATTTTCAAGATTAGTTAATTCAATCTCAGCCTTAATAAATACAATGCGCTCTACTAAAGCACCAAAAATTGAATCAACACCACCAATTCCATTTATTGAATGAAATTTAGTTTGTTCTGAATAATATTTTTTTAATGGTAAGGTTTTATTATTGTATTCATTAACACGGTTTCTAATAATTGATTCATCTTGATCATCAGGTCTGCCAGAATCCTTCCCTCTTAATAATAAACGTTTAACTAATTCATCATTATCAACTTCTAAAGCTAACATAGCTGAAATAGCAGTTCCTTTTTTCTGCAATAAATCATCTAATGCCACAGCTTGTGCTTGAGTACGCGGAAAACCATCAAAAATAAATCCATTTGCATTAGGATTTTCATCAATTTTTCTCTCAATCATTCCAATAACTATTTCATCACTAACCAAATCACCTCTATCCATAATATGTTTAGCTTCCATTCCTAATGCTGTACCTCTAGCAATTTCGCTACGAAGTATATCACCTGTAGAAAGATGAATTAAACCATATTTATCAATTAATTTTTGTGATTGCGTTCCTTTTCCTGCGCCTGGAGGTCCGAATAAAACAATGTTTAACATGTTACTTTTAAATTAATGGTGAGTTTATTTTTTATTAGTTATTTTAATACAAATATATCTTTCATATTTCTTCCAAGACCATCATAGTCTAAACCGTATCCAACTACAAAATCATTAGGAATTTCTATACCTACATAATCAACAGGAATGTCTTTCTTATAAGCATCTGGCTTTAATAAAAAGGAAGCTACTTTAATTTGTTTTACTTCTTTTTTATTTAATAGATGAACTAACTTCTCTAATGTAACTCCAGTATCAACAATATCTTCAACAATTACAACGGTTCTTCCTTTTACTTCTTCTGTTAAGCCAATCATTTCAGTAACTGTGCCCGTACTAGAAGTTCCATGGTATGAAGCTAATTTTATAAATGAAATTTCACATTCTATTTTCACCTCTTTTAGTAAATCTGCGGCAAACATAAAAGAGCCGTTAAGTACTACCAAAAAAAGAGGTTTTTCTTTTTCTAATTCTAAATTCACTTTTTGTGCCATTACTTTTACACTTTCCAAAATTTTATCGGAAGTAATGTAAGGAACAAAGGTTTTATCTTTTAAAGTAACTGATTGCATTTATTCTTTTTCTAAAAGACAAATATAACAAAGAATTTTAGAGTATAAAGCCTTAAAACGCCTACTTTCAATATATTTTTACGCTTTTATTTCATACTCTAAATTAATATTATTTGAAAAACAACATACAAAATATGTACCTTTACCAGCTTTGAATTTAAAAAACCAACATAATCACGTAAAAGAAACCATCTTTTTATCAATTCCAATTATAATAACTCAAATTGGGCATATTGTAACGGGGATGGTAGACACTTATTTTTTAGGGAAAATAGGAAAAACAGAGCAGGCAGCATGTATTCTATCTAATAATTTATATGTTTTATTATTAGTATTTAGCATTGGCATGAGCTACGCATTAACACCCTCTATTACAGATGTACACGTTAATAATAACGAGCGAGAAAAGGCAAATTTATTTAAAAACGCCTTATTTGTAAATTTACTTGTGAGTGTATTTCTTTTTCTTATCCTCTATTTTTCTTCGCCATTACTAGCTTATATGCAACAACCAGATGATGTTGTAAAAATGGCTATCCCATTTTTTGATGTGCTCATTTTTTCGATTATTCCGGTAACACTATTTTTTGTTTGTAAACAATATGCAGAAGGCTTAAGTAACACAAAAGCTGCAATGTATATAGGAATTATTGGGAATATTATAAATGTTATTCTTAACTATGTATTGATTTATGGGAAATTTGGTCTTCCAGAAATGGGATACATGGGCTCGGCTTGGGCCAGCTTTATTGCAAGGGTATTTATGGGGGTGGCATTTTTAATTTATGTTTTTAAAAACAAAGAATTAAATTCATTTGTCATTTACTTTAAAGAGGCATTAATTACTAAGCGACATAGTTGGAGTTTGTTTAAAGATGGTTTAGCCTCTGCTTTGCAATTTACCTCAGAAGCTGCAGCATTTGTAATTGCTGGATTAATGGCTGGTGTTTTTGGTAAAGAACAAATTGACGGGCATGGTATAGCATTAAGTATGGCTGCTTTTACGTATATGTTTGCAAGTGGAATTGCAAGTACAACTACAATAAGAGTAAGTAATTTTTTATCTAACAATAATTTAATTGGAGTTAAAAAGGCAATTAATACTTCTTTTAAACTCACATTTATTATAATGGGTGCTATGGCTGTTGTATTTATTTGCTTAAATAATTTTTTACCTATTATATTTAGCAATGATGCTGAAATAATACTAATAACTTCAAACCTGTTATTATTTGCTGCCGCTTTTCAATTATTTGATGGTGCTCAAGTGGTTGCTGTTGGGGCATTAAGAGGGTTAGAAGACTACAAAGTTCCAACTTACATTATTATGATTGGGTATTGGGTAATTGCACTGCCATTATGTTATTTATTTGCTTTTACTTTTAAAATGGAAGTTTATGGCTTATGGATAGCTTTAAGTTT
>CALMMX010000269.1 GCA_937868545.1 uncultured Bacteroidota bacterium | reverse complement strand
TACCTAATAATTTTAAAATTATTTTTGATAAGCCAGGGGAAATGCCTACTCAAGCCCCAATAATTCCTAATCCAGCACATACCAATAGAAATGCCTTAAAACATGGGTTCACTATGATTAATGGAAATGTAGGTATGCCTTCATTTGTTGCTGATTCTCTATCTGTAGGAGGTTCTGCTGTAAATTATGCATCAATTGTTTATGGAGGATTTGGAGCAACTCCATGCATGAGTACATTTGAAAGTACTGGTGATCCATGGAGTGTTAATATATCTAATATAGCTTCAGAAGTTCCAAGTCATTATGATATGAGATCTGAATATTTTGTTGTTGATTGGGAGCCAGGAGCTGGTGTTCCTAGCGCACTTTATAGTTCTGATATTGATATATGGAATGCATTTCATGCAAGCCCTTATTTGCCAAGTACTTTAATTGGTATGCCCTCTACAGCTGCAACAGCATTTGCATGGGAGTATAAATTACAGGTGAGACGTGTTATAGGTGAATTTTTTCATGTTGCAAAAATGAATATGAGGCCTGGAACAATGAGATCATTATGGCATGTATCAAATAGAAGTTCTATTGGTTATTGGGCTGATGATGGTCGTTATGCAAATTGGTCTGCGGCTGTTGCTGCAGCTGCGGTAGACCAGACATCTATTTATTTTAATTCCGATCCAAATCCGCAAAATAATTGGGGGCTTTCAATTAATGCTTCAAATCCTGCTCCATATTATTTCAAAAATCCTGAAAGTACTAATCCTTGGCAGGGTGTTGGTGGAGATGCCTATGTAACTTATCAATTAATGCAAATTGAGGCTCAGCGTATTACTAATGGAAGTGATTTAATTATTCCATGTTTATGGAATAAGTATGAATCATTTGAAGGATTTTATAAAGAGCCAATTACACCTTATATGGCAGAGGCTCAAGTTATTTTTCCTTTAATGGCAGGAGCTGACGGATTATGGTTTTGGGGTGAGAATTACGCAGATTTTACAGATTGTAGTGCGCCATTTATTGGAGCAATGGGAATGACATCTTATTGTAGTTCCTTAGCTCCTCGTTTTAGAAATGCAACTGGTTATACTGATGCCTCTTTAAGTACTGAAAATGGACCTTCACATCCAGTTCAAACAGAAGATCCATACGAACATATGGTTAATGCATTATGGAGGCTTTCGCAATATAACCACATTTGGACTGACGGTGGAGGAGCTTATGAATTAGTAAAACCTTCTGATGCTTTTACAACATACCGCCAACCAGTTTGGAGAGGAGTTAGAAATGGATGTAAAATATTAATTGCTGCTCATAATCCTGCTTGCCCTGTAAGCACACCAAGTGCTGTTACAACAATTACAGTATCATTTACTGGTTCTGGTTACTCTTGGTCGCAAGCTATAAATTTAACTGGTCGTGAAGTATATTTATGTGAATTTGATATGGGTGGTTGCTCAAGTAGTGCATGCACTAGTGTTGTTGGATGGGGCACTCCAACTATTAAAACTTGTGCTGGTATAACTACTTACACAATTAATTCTACAGGCGGGCCTACTGAGTTTTCAAGTGATGGAACAACTTGGCATTCTGCAATTGCAGGAACAACAAATACCTTTACTTATTCTGCTCCAAGTACCACTGCATGTGTTAGTTTTTGGATTAGACCTACTGGTTGTACAGATGTTTCAAAAGTTGTTTGGGGATGTTACATTGGATCAGGTACTCCATGTATTACTACAGATGTAAATAATTTCCAAAGTATCGTTTCAAATATTTCATTGTTCCCAAATCCTGCAAAATCTGAAATAAATATTTTAGGGATTATTAAAGATGATTTAAAAGAAATTGTAATAAAAGATTTATTAGGAAGGGAATTAATGAAGCAATTTAGTTCAACAAATGTAAACATCGAATCATTGGCAGCTGGTAATTATTTTATTGAAGTTATTGCAAAAAACAGCATTAGTAAAACATTACGATTTGTAAAAGAGTAAAAATTTAATTACTTAATATATTAAGTGATATTGAGTTTACTAGAAATCTTAAAAACGTTTGATGTCAATAGATTTAGAAGCATTTTTGTTTTTAAGAATTAGTTCAAAATAAAATGAATGAATTCCATTTTATACATTAGATTAAAATAACTTAACCATACTATTATGAAAAATAAAATCAAAATTGTTCGTGCTATAAGCACTTTATGCTTATCACTATTAAGTCTATTTAGTTTTGCCCAAACTCCAGAATGGACTTGGATGAATGGAAATCAGTATAGTTTTGTACTTGCTGGAGATATTTATGGTTTATCTGCTACTTATATAGACCAAGGAAATTATAACTCTGCAACACATCCAGGTAATACTGAACATTGTGTGGGATGGACAGATTTGCAGGGAAATTTTTGGGTTTATGGAGGACAAGCTATTAATGATGCTCCTGGGTGTTGTACTGGTTTTTCAAATAGTATGTGGAAGTACAAGCCATCATTAAATCAATGGGCTTGGGTAAAAGGTAATAGTTATAGGGCACCTAGTGGACCTTCATACCCAAGCTTTTGTGCCGGACCTCAAGCTAATTACGGAACAGTTGGTGTTGCTAATTCAACTAATGATGTAGGAGGAAGACGTTCTTCCTCTTCTTGGACAGATTTATCTGGTAATCTGTGGTTATTTGGAGGTAGTTTACAAGTTACAGATGATGGATCAGGTAGCTGGTCTATGCATTATTTTAATGATTTATGGAAATTTGTGCCTTCAACAACTTCTAATTCTGGAGTTTGGACATGCATGAAACGAACAAATAATAATGCTCCATACTATTGGGATGATGATGGAAATGTATCTCCAACTGATGGCGACCCTACTAATGATATGCCTGGAGCTCGAATGCGCGCCAAACAATGGATAGATGCGAATGGTGATTTATGGATGTTTGGTGGTGCTAAAAATTATATTTATGGCGGTGGAGGAAATTTGTATCATACTGATATGTGGAAATTTAATATTGCTTCTAATAATTGGTCATTAGAAAATGGTAGTGTAGCCTATGATTTAAATGAAGTAAGAGGTTCAGTTGGGGTGTTTAATTCTAGTTATCACCCTGGTTCAAGAATAGATTTTATTTCATGGACTAGTAAAGATGGAAGGTATTTATGGTTATATGGTGGAACTAGAGCAGGTGTTTTAGGCTTGCCAACTAGTAATGCTCATACTTATGCAGATATGTGGTGCTTTGATACACAAATTAAACAATGGGCGTTTATGGGGCCAAATGATAATGTAGGAATAAGTGTTGTACCAACATATGGTACTAAAGGTGTTTCAAATATTAATAATGATCCTGGTTCAAGAGATGGTTCTATGAGTTGGGTTGATGATGATGGAAATTTTTGGTTATTCTCAGGATTAAGTTATGATGGGATTTGGCTTGGAGGTGGAGCATATGTTAATCCAGTAAGAACACAAGATGTTTGGAAATTCACATTTGATGGACCAGGATTATTGACTGGTAAATGGGCATGGATGGCAGGGCCTGATATTTCTACAAAAGATGGCTATCCAACTTATAATACAACATTTGGAGTTCCAGATATTAATGCATTACCAGGTGCAGTAAATGGTGGCGCAAGTTTCAAAGATGCAAATAACTTATATTACTTTGGAGGATGGGGATTTGGTAAGGCATCAACAGGAGGAGAAGCTGGAGATTTATGGAAATTAACAATTCCTACTAGTTCATGTGTTGCTCCATCTGCTCCCTCTTTAGCATCAACATCAACATCTGCTTGTGTAACATCGCCAGCTACACTAACTGCGGTAGGTTGCGCAGGTGGAGTAATTTCTTGGAATACAGGAGCAACAGGTAGTAGTATTGTTGTTACAAGTGCAGGAAGTTATTTTGCAAATTGTACTGTTGCAGGATGCACAAGCTCTAATACTACTTTTAATATCTTATCATGCACGTCAGGTACAACTAGTGCCTGTTCATATTCTGTAAACTGGGGTTCTGGAGGTGTTACCACCTGTTCTGGAACAACCACATTTACATTAATTGCAACTGGAGGTTCTGCAGAATTTTCAACAAATGGTTCTACATGGTTTGCATCAAACTATGGAGTTAATAGCTATACATTTGCTATACCATCAACTACAAGTTGTGTTAGCTTTTGGTGTCGTCCAACTGGTTGTTTAACTCCTAGTTATGTTAAGTGGGGCTGTTATATTGGGAATGGACCAATTGCTTGCCCAACTATTACAGTAAGTCCATGCACTTATACTGTGGGGTGGGGAACTTCAAATCATTCTACATGTGCTGGAATTACTACATTTTCAATGACAACAACTGGTGGTCCAACTGAATTTTCAAGTAATGGAACAACGTGGAATTCTGCAATTGCCGGAACTACAAATACTTTTACTTATTCGGCTCCAAGTACAACAGCTTGTGTTAGTTTTTGGATAAGGCCAGCAGGTTGCACAGATGTATCTAAAGTTGTTTGGGGATGTTATACTGGTGCAGGATACCCATGTTTACTTCCTACAGGAATAGAGTCTCAAGAAGCATATCTTTCTTCTATTTCAATTTATCCTAATCCATCTAAAAGTGAAGTAAATATTTTAGGTGTAACAAAAGATGAAGTAAAAGAAATTGTTGTAAAAGATATTTTAGGAAGAGAATTAATTAAACAAATTAATTCTACTAGTTTAAATATAGAATCTTTAGCAAATGGTAATTATTTTATTCAAATTATTACTATAAATAATATGAGTAAAGTATTACGATTTGTAAAAGAGTAAACCTATTAAATTTTATTAAGCAATTTAAAAAAACATAGTTATGAGAAATATAAAAAGTATAATAGTAACAATATTGTTTATTCAACAGTTATCACATGCGCAATCGCCACAATTTGTTGGATTTATGTCGGGGTATCCGTTTTCCGATTTAGAAAGAACCAAAATTTCTATGACAAGAGCTGTAAATGCTGGTGCATCATTAGTTGCTTTTGATTTAGAGGTTAAGGCTTTATCAATGAATTATAATGATTTTTTATTAGGCACAGTAAATTGGACTCAGTTTGATAATTTAGTAAATCATATAAATTCATTATCAGGTTGTAATAAAGTTGCTGTTAGAATTGTGATTGGTTATTCAAATGTAGGTGGTCAAATACCCTATTTAGAAATGGGTGGACAAGTTCCCCTAATTGGTTCGAGTGATGTAATGAGAGATCAATGGGGGAATCCATGTATGAGTAACTGGAATATTGTTTCTTCACCTTCTTTTGCAAAAGCGTCAACTACAAATAGAATTAAAAATGTTGTCCATATAATTACTCAGAGATTGCATAGTATTTTAGGCTCTAAGTTATATTGGATTTCAACAACAACTAGTGGTGCTTATGAGTCGGAATTTTCACTTTCAAATAATGCGAGTCATACAGATGCAGCTGGCTATTGGATAAATGATGGAGGAGATTACGCTTGTCGTTTTGATTATCATCCTGATAATATCGCTCAGTTTTATCCATGGTTACAAAGTAAGTATTGCTCAGATATTAGTGCATTAAATACTGCATATGGCACATCTTACACATCATTTACTTCTGTTGCTGTTCCAATGGTTCCGGCTACTACTATTAATACCTCTAGCGAAACACAAATTCGTACTATGTTTTCAACCGTACAAGGAAGAGATTGGTATTATTTTAACTCAGAACAACAAGTTAATTTTTGGAGTCAACTTAAATCAGAAATAAAATCTATTTCTCCAAGTATAAAATTTTGTGTTGAAAATGGTGGAACTGCAGATAATTTATCAATATTACGAGGTAATTTCAACACGCCAGAAATTAATACAATAGCTGAGGTTGTTAAACCTGGTCAAGCTGGCAGAGATTGGTTTGATAACCGCTTAATAGGTGGTGATATAAGTGCTACAAATTTTACAATTAAAAGACAAGTTGAAGTGAGCGAGTATGATGTTGTTAACCAAGCTGGTATTACAGATCCAGTAGCAGCAAAAAATATAATGCGAACTCATGCAATTTACAATTATAAACTAGGAAACGAATGTGTTATTTTTATTGGAGATACTGCAACTAATTTTTTTGTAAATACCTTAGCATTAATTTCTGAAATTAATTCAGTATTAAATACTACTGGTTATGGATCGGTAAATGTTGTGGGGAGTTACACGGCTTCAGTTAATGATTTGATTAGTAATTACAGCTCATTAGTTTCTACTTATAATACAATTAAACCATCAAGTTTTAATGATATATTACATTATTATTTAACTCCTCCAACTTGGTGTTCCTCAGGAACGGCATGTTCAGGTTCTGTTAATTGGGGTACACCTAGCAATTCTACATGCGGAGGAATTACAACTTTTTCTATTAATACTGTTGGTTCTCCAACAGAATTTTCAAGTGATGGATCCACTTGGCTTCCAGCTAATTTTGGGACTACAAATACATTTACTTATTCAGTTCCAAGTACAACTGCATGTGTTAGTTTTTGGATTAGACCAGCTGGCTGCTCAGATGTATCTAAAGTTGTATGGGGATGTTATACAGGTGGAGGCTATCCATGCTTAATGTCAACAGAAATTAATGATGTAAGTAAATTTGAAAACTATATTTCACTTTTCCCAAATCCATCAAAATCTATAATAAATGTATTAGGAATATCTAAAGATGATGTTAAAGAAATTATTGTTAAAGATATATTAGGAAGGGAACTAAAGAAACAAAGTTATACTACTACTGTAAATATAGAATCTTTAACAGCTGGTAATTACTTTATTCAAGTTGAAACGAAAAATAATACAATTAAAACTTTACGATTTGTGAAAGAGTAAAAGCACAATTTTATAACTGTATATTGCAGAATGTGATTACGAGGAATTTAATGATTTCGCAAATTGGATAGAGTTTAGGAAACTATGACAATATTATAAGTTAAATGTGTTTATCTAAAAGATTTATTGTTTAACAAGTATAGAGTAGATTTTAAAACAAAATCTAGTTGATGATTGTAATAGTTAAATAGAATTAAATGAAATGAATCACTTAGTTTACTAAGTGATTCATTTCATTTAGAATACGTTGTAAAGTCTTTAAATATAAGGTTTTTCAAAGACTTAAAGTTAGTTGTATTTTTTATTTGAGCATCATTATTAATTAGTTATTTACTTTTAAGGAATATTAATATTTTAAAATATGAAAAAATTAAATCTAATATTAGCATTGATAATTTCAACAATTTCATTTGCTCAAATAAATTTTGAATCTACTACTTGGAATCAAATAAAGGCAAAAGCAAAAAAAGAACATAAGCTCATTTTTGTGGATGCTTATACAAGTTGGTGTGGTCCTTGTAAATGGATGGCTAAAAATGTATTTACAAATGATACAGTTGCCCAATATTTTAATAGCCATTTTATTAATGCCAAACTAGATATGGAAAAAGGAGAAGGACTTGAAATTGCAAAACAATATACTGTCCAAGTATATCCTACTTATTTATTTCTTGATGGTGATGGGACTTTAATACACCGTGCAGTAGGTGCATGGTATGCTTCTTTTTTTATTCAATATGCTAAAGATGCTGAAAATCCTGAAAAACAATTAAGAACGTTTGATTTAAAGTATAATTCAGGAAACTGGGATGCTCAATTTTTAAAAACGTATTTATCATTGTTAAACGAAATTGGATTAAGGAAGGATGTACAAATCAAATTGGCAACCTATTTATTAAAACAAAAGGAAAGTGATTTTATAATTCCGGAAAATTGGGATTTGATCAAGATTTTTTCAAACAATCATAATTCGAAAGAGTTTAAGTATTTAGTAAGTCATAAAAATGAATTTGATAAAAAGTATGGAGAAGAAATTATTGATAAAAAAATATATAATGTATATGACAATGCATTTATGACTTTTATTAATAGTAAAACCCTCGATACTCTTACCTTTAACAAGATAAAATCAGATGTATTGAAAACAAGTTTTAAAAACAATGGCAAACTTATTTTTAACGCTGAATTAAGATATTATGAGTTAATAGAAGATTATAATATGTATTCAAAAACTGCAAACACATATGTTACTTCCTATGAAGTTAATCCATATGACTTAAATAATATTGCATATGTTTTTTATGAACACATTACAGATACGGATTTACTCAAAAAAGCCGAAGAATGGGCGAAAACAGCAGTTGATAAACAAAAAAATGACCCGTACTTTATTGATACATACGCTTGTTTATTATTTAAAAATAATAAAAAACAAAAGGCTTTGGAATTAGAACAAACAGTACTTGAAATTATTAAGAAAAACCCCAATGATTATGCGTCAACTTTTGTTGCTGACGTTGAAAAGAATATTTCAAATTGGAAAAAGTAATGGCTTAAACAAATTAACTAAATGTTTAATTTGATTATTAATTGAATTGTATTAAGTAGTATTATTAGTATTTATTGTATTTGTAATTTTATAAATCACTTAATATATTAAACAGTTACATTTCCTGTGATAAGTCTATTTTATTAGTTTTTAAAGGGTATTTGAAGTGTTTTAAATGTTTAATTTTTTTTGTTTAATTGTTCAAATTATTTAAGGTTACTATTTTAGATATATATACTTTGTGAAGTATAGTTTAATTAATTATTACTAAAATTTTGAAAATGAAATTATCTAAACACTCTTTAAGCCAAAAATTTAGCATATTGATTTTTATTTTTTTATTTCAACTATCAAAAGCGCAACCTTGCAAAGATGGCAATGAGGTTATTTCTACACCAGACGTGGTTTTTAATAGATATACTACACTTAATCAAACTTCACTAGCTGGAAATTCATCAATTGTTGTAGGAAATATATTTGATTTATCGGCAAGTGCTATTCCAGGTGGAGTTAATAATCCTTATACAACTGGAAGTTTAAGTCCATTTGATTTACTAATGATTATTAAAATACAAGGAGCAAGTATAAATAATACTAATACTAATTTATATGGAGATATTACTAGTTACAATGGCGTTGGGCAATACGAATTTGCAGAAGTATTATCTATTTCTGGAAACACTATAACATTAGTGTCTCCAACTATAAACTCATATAATGTTTCTTCAACAGAAAGAGTTCAGGTAATTCGAATTCCGAGGTTAAATGGTTTAATAGTTAATTCTGGTGCATCACTAACATCTTTAGCATGGGGTGTTTCTGGAAATATTGGTGGAGTTGTTTCTGTAGAAACTTCTGGAAATATATTAAATGATGGTTTAATTACTGTTAAAGGTAAGGGTTTTAGAGGTGGTAAATTTGATTTGTTATCTGGATCTGGTTATGGAATTACTGATTATATAAATAACACTAATTTTGCAGGTGCCGAAAAAGGGGAAGGGATTGCTGGATTTCAGACTGACTATGATGCAATTGGTGGTAGGTACTGTAAGGGTGCTCCAGCAAATGGAGGAGGAGGAGGTAATGCTCATAATGCTGCAGGAGGTGGTGGTTCAAACGCAGGAAGTTTAATAGGATATACTGGTAATGGTATACCTGATATTAGCAATCCTACTTGGATTCCAATTTGGAATTTGGAATCACCTGGATTCTCTTCTACAACATCTCCTGGTGGAGGCCGAGGAGGATATTCATTTGGGAACTCGGCAAGTATTACATCTGATGCACCTGGTAATCCAGTTTGGGGTGGTGATAGTAGGAGAAGTGAAGGTGGTTTTGGAGGAAGGCCGTTAGATAATGTTAGTGATACTAGGTTGTTTTTTGGAGGTGGAGGTGGTGCTGGTGATGATGATGATTTTGGCGGTGGTGAAGGGGGAAGCGGTGGAGGGATAATCTTTTTAGTATCAAGAGGTACAATTAGTGGCACTGGTCAAATTGTTGCTGATGGTGAAAAAGGGGGAGATGCTATACCAATTACATTTAATGATGCTCCTGGAGGCGGAGGTGGTGGCGGAAGTATTGTCCTATTATCTCAAGTTAGTATAAATGGAATTTCTATTAGTTCAATTGGTGGAAATGGAGGTAATCAAATTGTGCCAGGTGGCGTAGAATGTGAAGGCGGCGGCGGTGGCGGCGGTGGCGGTTATATTAAAACTACAACAACTTCTGTTTTAAGAAATAATAATGGTGGTGTTAATGGAACTTCTAATTCGCCATCTGTGTCTTCTTTTCCCCAAAATGGTGCTACATCTGGAGCAGTAGGTAATTTAGTTAATAATACCGCTTTTATTTTTGATTTTTTATCAGTGGATTTAGCATTAGCGGTTATTGAAAATACTGGGCCTTTTTGTATAGGTAGTATTAAATCATATACTTTTGTAGTTTCTAATGTTTCGGAATGTATTGCCGCAACTAATGTTACAGTAACTATACCTTCTCCTAGTGGAGTTTCAATTTCTGGTAGTTCAGCAAGCATGGGTACTTTTACCTCTCCATTTTGGACTATCCCATCTTTAGCAGCTGGTGCATCTGCTACATTGACAATTACTGGTTCAATCATAGCTACTAGTATTTCTTCAACTACAGCAAGCGTTAGATCATCATCAACAGAATATGTTTTAATTAATAATTCTGTTGTAACCAATTCTTCAACAGTTAGTACAGTCACAATTAATGTATCTTCTTCTCCGTCGTTTTTTTGTTTAGGTAGTTCTTCAACACTAACTGCTACTGGAGCGTTAACATATACTTGGAGTCCTTCAGCTCTTATAGGTTCAAGTATTGTTGTTTCACCTTCAGTAAATACTACATATACAGTTACAGGAACAAATATTAATGGTTGTATAGATACAAAGACACTGTCTGTTATTGTAAATGCATTACCTACACTTACTATTAGTCCAATATTTTCGACAATTTGTGTAGGTTCAATAACTACTTTGATTATTTCTGGTGCATCAACATATACATGGAGTACAGGATCGCATGCAACAAATATTACAGTTGGTCCTAGTGTAACTAGTACATATTCTGTTAGTGGCACAAATACGCTTGGTTGCATAAACACTGCTACAGCTTTAGTAACAGTAAATCCATTGCCTGCACTTACTATAACACCAACTTCAACAAATGTATGCGCAGGAAATTCAACTATATTGTCTGCAAGTGGAGCATCTTCTTATACATGGAATCCATCGGGAATTGTGTCTTCAAGTATTTCAGTTTCACCAACTGTATCAACAACTTATACTGTAATAGGTATAAATGCTTTTGGTTGTATAAGTTCTAGAACCATTACAGTTAATGTTAATTCAATTCCTACGTTGACGATTAGCCCAATATTTTCTAGTATTTGTATTGGTTCTATTACAACATTATTAATATCTGGGGCAGCAACTTATACCTGGAGTACAGGTTCTAACGCTACAAATATAACTGTTGGACCAACTGTAACTACAACGTATTCTGTATCGGGAACAAATTCAAATGGATGTGTAAATACTGCAACAGCTTTGGTTACTGTAAATGCTTTACCAACTATTACAATTTCTCCTTCACCAATTATTTTATGTAGTGGTAGTTCAGGAGTTTTAAATGCTATTGGCGCATTATCATATACTTGGAATCCATCTGGAATTATTTCAAATTCAATTTCTGTATCGCCATCGGTCTCTACAACTTACTCGGTAATTGGAGAAAATAGTTTTGGATGTAAAAATACTCAAACTGTAAATGTAATTGTAAACTCTCTGCCAAGTTTAACTATTAATCCTATATTTTCCAGTATTTGTGTAGGTTCTATAACAACCTTATTAATTTCAGGAGCTTCAACCTATACATGGAGTAATGGGTCAAATGCTACTAATATTACTGTAAGCCCAACAGTAACTACAACATATTCTGTTACTGGAACAAATAGTGTTGGTTGCACTAATACAGCAACGGCATTGGTAACAGTAAATAATTTGCCTATAGTAAATGCTACACCAATTTCTTTTTCAGTTTGTAATGGAAGTGCAACTATTATTAATGCAAGTGGTACCGCTGTATCATATACTTGGAATCCTTCTGCAGTTGTTAGTAATTCAATATTAGTATCACCTACTGGTATAACTGTTTACACTCTAAGTGGGACTGATATCAATGGTTGCGTGAATTCAAATACTACATCAATAGGTATTTATCCTAGTTCATTAGTTAGTATTTCAGTACCATCTAATACTATATGTATTGGAAATTCTGTAACATTAACTGCAATTGGAGCAGTATCTTATACTTGGATACCAAGCTTATTAGTTAGTCCATCAATTACTGATAGTCCTATTATAAATACTACATATACATTAAATGGGATTGATATAAATGGATGCTCAAATACTTCAACTACATCAATTTACGTGAGTCCTTTACCAAGTGGTACATTCACATGCAATTTAAATATGGGCTGTGCACCATTAAAAGTTGATTTCTTAGCATCTTCTACAAGTATTGGAGATACTTATCAATGGGAATTTATTAATCCTTTAACTGCATCAGGAAATTCAGCTTCGTTTATATACAATAAAGATGGCTCTTATGATGTGAAGTTAACAATTACTAATTCACTTGGTTGCTCAGCAACAATTATAAAAACCGGTTATATAATAGTTTACCCTCAGCCAATTGCTCAATTTTATGCTGTTCCACCTACAAATTCAGTATTAGATCCTAATATTAATTTTGTAAATACATCATCATTAGCTACGTCATATTACTGGGATTTTGGAGATCCTACTTCAAGTTTTAATAATTCAACTTTAACTAACCCATCACATTTTTACGAAACAAGTAATTTGTACGAAGTTAATTTAGTGGCTACTTCTATTAATGGTTGCTCAGATACGGCAAGAATTCAAGTTGAAATTACTCCTGAATTTGTTGTATATATACCTAATACATTTACTCCTGATGAAAATAATGTAAATGATATTTTTTATGTATATGGAATTGGGATTGACGAAGAAAATTATAAAATGAGAATTTTCGATAGATGGGGAGAATTAATTTATTTCTCTGATGTTTTTAAAAAAGGATGGAATGGAATAGATAAAAATGATGCAATTTGTAAGCAAGATGTATATACCTATAAAATAGAAATTTTTGATTACAAAGGTGTTAAACATGATTATGTTGGTCATATTAATTTAATTAGATAACGCTTAATATATTAAGTAATTAATTAATTATTATATTATATAGAGTGTTGTTTTTATTGGTATTTTGATATACTCGATAAATAATTCACATTTTTTTATTTTAAGTTTTTGTTAAATATTATCAATTTTACTCTTAAGTATAATACATTAAATAAATTATTATGAAATCAATACTAAATAAATCAAAAGTTATAAATCTAAAATTGTCTTTTTTATTTTTAGTTATTCTATTTGCATTTAAAAATAATAGTTTAAAAGCACAACTTTTAACTATGCAAGTTGATGAGGGAAGTCGTTTTTTTGTTGTTGGTGGGTTTAAAAATACAAATTTTGCTTGCATCCCGGGCTTAACATGGGGAGTAGATTCTCCAATACCGTCTGGAGTTACGGCTATTCTAACTGTTGATGGTGTTAATCATCCAATTTCAATTGCAAAATCTTTAGCAGTTTTATATTCAGGTAATGTAGCATTTCAACTCCCATCAACTTTAATTTTAACTGCTAGTAATGTAATATCTTTCAGTTATACAAATACTACATATACCTGCACTCCATCACCACCTTACACAACTTCGGTTACTTCAGCATTTACTGGAACATCTAATCCACGTCCTGTAAACTTTACGCTAGCTCCTAGTTCGCTAAGTTGTACTGTTTCATCTACATTAACCCCTAGTTTTAATGAATGGTATCAAGCTTATCAAAGTACTTACCCAGTTTCATCACTTCCTGGCCCACCTATTAATGTTTTTAAACTAACAAAGGATGGCATACCTGTAACAGCATCAGATTATACAACTACTAGTGGTGCTCTTAGCTGTACTTCAGGAACATTAACTTCGTTGACAACTGATGCTACCGAAATTAAATCAGTTACAAATAAAGCAATGCCTACTAATTTAAAATTAAAAGTACTATTAGATAGATATACGACCTTGACTTTAGGATATGTTACAATTGTTTTTGCATCTTATTATGAAGGTTCGACTGCTTATGTTTACAGATATGCTGATGCATTAAATGGGATTTCAGAATCGCCAATTCCTTCTGCACCTTTTACAGGAAATGTTGGAGATGAAATGGAGATTAATAGTTTATATGATCGTTACGAATTAAAGGTAAATGGTGTTTTATTTAAAACAATTTATAAAAATATCACGCTAACAACTTTACCATTAGGAACTTCTGGCTCTTTATCAACATACACATTACATCCAAACGATAATACAGTTTGGTCACTTCCTACTTCTCCTGGCACATACTCTATAATTGCTGAAATGGGAAATTTAAAATATTTAAATATTTTTACTGTAACTCCAGTGCCATTAATAACTGGACCTACAGCAACTGCTATTTGCAGTGGTAATGCTTTAAATTATAATATTACAAGTAGCACGCCTTCATCTTATAATTGGATAAGTAATAATAATGTTAATACAAATGGTGAGAGTTTAACATTGCAAACTACATCAACTATTAATAACAATTTAACTAATCTAACTTTAAGTCCGCAAAATTTAGTTTATACAATAACTCCAACCTCTAGTTTTGGTTGTATTGGTAATCCTTTTAGTTTTTCTGTAACAGTCAACCCAACTCCCACTATAAATATTACAGGTACTAATGTTTTATGTAATGGTAGTAGTACAAGTTTACTTGCAAATGGAGGTAGTTCTTATTTATGGAATACTACTTCAACTTTAAATCCATTAATTGTTTCACCAAGTTCAACAACTAGTTATACTGTTACTGGTACTGATGCAAATGGTTGTGTTAATTCAAAATCAATTTCTGTAACTGTAAATCCATTGCCAAATGTAAATTTTGCTTTTAATAATGATTCATTATGTGTTGGTGGTTGTGTAACTTTTACAAATAATAGTAACGTTATAGGTGATGTCATTACATCATATAATTGGAATTTTGGTGATGGCGGAACATCATCTGTAATTGATCCAACGTATTGCTTTCCAAATTCAGGAACATATACAGTCTCATTATCCGCTACAACAAATAATAGTTGTACAGCTACATTTATGAATACTGCAAGTCCAATTACTATTAGTAGCTTTGCTAATGCAAATTTCGATTTTTCGCCAACCTCTCCAATTGATTTAGGTAGCGTTGTTAATTTTTTAAATAGTTCAACAAATAGTTCTTCATTTTATTGGGAGTTTGGTGATGGTTCTAATTCTAATATGATTGATCCAAGCCATTCCTATGATAATATTGGAACATATGCTGTTTCTTTAATTGCTTATAATGGAAAAGGCTGTAATGATACATTAATCAAATCTCTTGATATTAAAAATCCCATATTTATTCCAGAAATATTTACTCCAAATGGCGATGGTATGAATGATTTCTTTGTAATTAAAGGAATTGAAAGTTTTCCAAATAATACATTAAAAATATTTAATCGATGGGGAAATATAGTTTTCGAAAAAGATAGTTACAAAAATGATTGGGATGGAAAAACTCTTCTTAATGGTAAGCTTGGTGCTGAACGTTTACCAGCTAGTACATACTTTGTAATATTCAATTTTGGCGATAATAAAACCAAAG
>CALMMX010000268.1 GCA_937868545.1 uncultured Bacteroidota bacterium | reverse complement strand
GAGCTATGCTACTTGTTTGGTATTGTTGTTCATCGGCACTAGTTGAAGTAGCTGCCATGCCACTCATTAATGTAAGACCTCCACAAGGGTTAGGGTCTGTAGTTGAAGCTATAATACTACCAGGGCTACTTATGTAAACAATATTTGTAGTATTTGGGCTTGCCCATTGGTATTGCGGCACTCCACTATAGTACATTTGTATATCAATAGTTCCTACCTGTGGGTTTAAAAAATAATTTTGTCGCCCATTAACACCAATAGAACCATGTATAGCCCCAGTTGGTCTTAACCAGCTCCAACCAGCACCTAAACCAATAACACAATTATCAAGGCGGTTACACAAAATATTACTGTTTAATAATTCTAAATTTAATCGAATACCTGCACCCGCTTTTACATAGTTTCCTTTTATTAAAGATTGGGGTGTACTAGTAAATTCAATACCTGTATTTTGCCAATCGGTATTACTACTGCATGTTACAGTATTTGTAATTGCTCTGTTTTTAATACAGTTTTCTACCTTTATACCTCTTGCGTTTATATCGTATGAGTTTGTGAAATTAATA
Source organism: uncultured Bacteroidota bacterium (assembly GCA_937868545.1). GTDB lineage: Bacteria > Bacteroidota > Bacteroidia > B-17B0 > Aurantibacillaceae > UBA4416. The sequence goes on along the minus strand of CALMMX010000268.1, from coordinate 5,336 downwards.
ATATTACCCCAAATATCATATCTACTGGTATAGGAAAGATCGACGTCACCATTCCAGTCGGTACCTGTAGTAACCGCATCACCTTTAATATTTGTAACCTTTACCGCATTAACAACATTAGTAAAAGTGTTATCTTTAATATTATAGCCTTTATAAGTTTTAGTAGCACTAGTTAAAGTTGGCTCACTTATTAAAACACCATTAGCAGCTGGAGCGTTTATAAAATTATTGCTTAAAATTTTGATGTCTGTTGTAGGCTGGTCGCAATTAGAAATATTAATGGCGGCATATCCAAAATTAGTAAAGGTATTAGCATCAGTAGTACCTGCTGTAGAACCAACTTGAAAACTACCTGTGTTATAATGCCAACGTATACTAAACTCTTTTGTATTTGAATAAGTGTTTTTTGTTGCATTTAAGTTGTAATTAAAAATTAACCAATTATCTGTTCTGTTACCATCAAAGGTATTAGAAAGTACCGTTAAGTTTCTAGTAGTCCAATTTGCATTACCATCAATGGCGGCTCTATCAGCAAATTTAAATGTGTTTTTTTGTACAAGTAGTTCGCTATTAGTAGCTTTTATACCATATTGTCCACTCTCAAAATAATTACCAACAGAAGCACTAGAGCCAATTTTTATTGGAGTCCCAATTGTACCACAGTTATTAACCTCAATACCTGTTATACCGTATTTTATAGTACCACCAGTTATTACTTGCCCTTTAGTTTGGTCTTTTAAAGGAAGAGTTGCTAAAAAATTTGCATTATAAATATTAGTATTTGAAGTGCTAGCACTATTATAAACTAAACTTACTTCGTTCTTATTAAAAGTTGAACCCCCAATTATGAGACTTGTAACATTTGTACCATTAATAACAACTCCTTTAAGTGCATCAAAAACTTTAGATGAAGTTTGCATATAATAATATGTAGGAGTAGTGCCAGCATTACTATTTACAGACACTCCACGCCACATTAATCCACATGGATGACCTTCTAAAACAGATGAATTGGCAATATTTAATGTAGCACCTGCTCGCACATCATGATAAGCATTAGTTTCAAAATTAATATGTAAGCCTGAATTAATTAGTAAACTTGCACCACTTAATTGAGTAATGCCAGTTGCAATACGTAAAGGCAGTCCTGCAGGATTTGGATAAACTGATGTTAATACATTTGCTGTATAAGCAGGGTTACTAGTTGGAGTCCAAACATAAGAACCAGCAGTTAAAGTTAATTGGTCAACGTCAACATTAATAACATTTGGCACATCATAGTTTTCACCATCAATTTGGTCTGGCATTAGCACAAAATTATTTGATGGAAAATAGGGTAAGGAATAAGCAACAGCCCAAGGATTTAATGTATTTGTAGCTATATCAATACCTTTTATTTGAGTTGTTGAGGCGCACATAATTTGAGTACCATTATAATTTTTTTCAAGCATTGATTTACTAAATGCAGCACTTGATAGTATTGTAGTTTGAACTGATGTAGTTAAGTCTATAACGATTATACTGCTTCCTGTTGAGTAATACAACTTGTTTCCAGAATTATCAAATTCCAAACCATAAATAGGTAGTGAAGTTGGGGTTGTAAAATTTACAGGTGCTCCAGAAGCTAAACCAGTAGCTGGATTAAGAGGTAAAACTGAAATTGTATTTCCTCCTTGGTAATAGGCAATTTTATCACCTGCATTGCTTAATTCTAATTCATTTGTTAATGATCCACTAATAAATGGTGCAGAAATATACGTAGGAGTAGTGGAAATACCAGTATTTGTTATGGTATACATTGCTACCTGTGAATTGAAATTGCCAATAACATATAAAAATCGTTTGCCTGTAACTAATTTACTAACAGCAAGTGGATTTGCCGTAGGATTACTTACATTAGAAGAAAAAGCTGTTGTACCTAATGTTAATTGACCTAAACCATTATTTGCAGCCATATCAACTTCGTAATATGTAAAGTGACCAACCAATGTCCCAACAGGTCCCTGAGGATAAATAATGTAATATTTGCTAATACACCCACCATTATCTGGATTAGGCACAATTGCTATTTCACTTGTAGATATATATGGTTGTGGTAAAGTACCTATTACTTGATTAAATTTATTACAAACCCTGTATGCTGAACCAGTAGCACCTCCAATATAAAAAAGCAATTTCCCTTCACTGTCATAAATACTATTAGCGCCTTTAAGAGCAAGATTAGTTGTAAATGCAGGCTTAACAACAGGTGTTGTTGTTTGCATATCAATAAGATTAGGAGCAATGTGCCAACCTCGTAATTGAGCAGTTGCAATTGTTGCAAACATACCAAATAACATAGTCACTTTTACCGCTTTAGTTAGTGTTGAAGTCATAATTTTAATTTATTGGTTAACCAAATATAATGAAAAAAAATCAAATTACCTGAATTAAAACACATTACTTAAAAAAACTAAGAATAGAAAAAGATTATTCAAATAATGAACACATTGCCTTTGAGTTTAGTATGTCTCGCAGTGCATATTGGTATTTGGAATCAGGTAAAAACTTTGAAATTAAAACACTTATTAAAATTTGCAAACTATTTAGAATTACTCTTTTTGAATTTTTAAGCCAATTGATTTGCGAAAAAAAGAAAAAAAGATGAATTTATTAATGCAAATATTTAGATAAAATAAAATCCGTATTTTTATCTACTTATTACAATTGCATTTTGAAAAACATAAAGGAATATTTTAACGTACTAGCCTCTAAAAGAAAATCAAGAGGTATAACTAATTATTATTGGAAAGAAATTACCAACTATTGCAACTATTTTTCACATCAAGATAGTTCGGTGCTAGAAATTGGCTGTGGTAGTGGCGATTTATTAGCTGAAATTGCTGGTAGCAAAAAAACAGGTATTGATATTAGCGAAGGACAAATAGCTTGGGCTAAAGAAAAACATAACGATAAAAACATTGAGTTTTTATTAATGGATGCCAACAATATTACATTAACCCAAACTTACGATTACATTATTATTAGCAATTTAATTGGTTTTGTTGATGATATACAAGTTGTGTTTGAGCAAATAAAAAAAGTATCGCACCCAAACACTAAAGTAATTGTACAGTATTACAACTCGCTTTGGGAACCACTTTTAAAATTTGCCGAACTTATTGGCTTAAAAACAAAAACTCCTACTCAAAACTGGTTGAACTCTAAAGATGTAAATAATTTATTATTTGTTTCGGGCTTTGATGTTTATAGAAATAGTAAACGTTTTATTTTTCCGTTTTATATTCCTTTAATTGCCGAACTTTTTAACTTAGTATTGGCAAAATTCCCTTTCTTCCGTTTTTTTAGTTTAAACACTTATAGCTTTGCTAAGCCCTTGCCTATTAGTAATCCCGAAGAATATAAAAACAAATACAGCACAACCGTTGTAATACCTGCTCGTAACGAAAGTGGTAATATTGAAAATGCTATTACACGTTTACCAAAATTTGGAAAGCATGTTGAAATTATTTTTATAGAAGGAAATAGCACCGATGATACTTGGCAAAAAATCCAGGAAATTCAAAAAAAATATGCTGCTACTCATGATATTAAAATTGGTCAGCAAAAAGGAAAAGGAAAAGCTGATGCAGTGAGAGAAGGTTATAAAATTGCAACGGGCGATATTTTAATGATTTTAGATGCTGATTTAACAGTACCGCCAGAAGATATTCCTAAATTTTATGATGCCATTGCAGGTAGTAAAGGTGATTTTATTAATGGTACACGTTTGGTTTATCCAATGGATAAAGAAGCCATGCGCTTTTTAAATTATTTAGGAAACCATTTCTTTAGTTGGGCATTTACTTGGCTTTTAGAACAACGCTTTAAAGACACGCTTTGTGGAACTAAAGTTATGTTTAGAGAAGATTATATTAAACTCACAAAAAACAGAAGTTACTTTGGAGAGTTTGATCCATTTGGAGATTTTGATTTATTATTTGGCGCACATAAATTAAATTTAAAAATTGTTGAAGTGCCAATTCGATACAGAGAGCGTACTTATGGCGAAACAAATATTTCTCGCTTTAAACATGGTTTAATTTTATTACGCATGTGCGCTTTTGCTAGTAGAAAATGTAAATTTATTTAATTTAAAATAGTTTAAAAATGAATCAACGCGTTTGGATATACACCTTAAGTAAGCCTTTAACTAGTTTACAACTTAGCGATTTTACTGCTGACTGTAATGCCTTTATTAGCGCTTGGACAGCCCATGAAATAAAATTAGATGCTAGTTTTGAATTGTATAAAAACAGATTGCTTATTTTTAAAGTAAACGAAAGCTCATACAATGCAAGTGGCTGTAGTATTGATAAACAAACCCGTTTTGTAAAAGAACTCGAAACTAAATTTAACATTGAATTACTAAACCGTTTATTAGTTGCTTATGAACTAAATTCTGAAATTGAGGTTGTACATCAGTCTAAAATAAAAGATTTATTAGCAAATGAAGTTATAAATGAGGAAACGTTTGTATACAATAACACACTAAACAATTCGTTACAATTAGAAAATGAATGGAAAGTGCCTTTAAAAAATTCGTGGCTTAACAAATATTTAATTGCTAAAATATGAAAATTCAATTTGCTAAAATAATACTATTATCAATTTCTTCAATCTCTCTGTTTTCTTGTAAATACGATACTTTTAAACCACCAAAGTCTAATTTTACAGATAAACAATTGTACGATAGTTGCAAAAACACGGCCACATTAGTTTATTATAAAAATGATCCTACCACCGTACACTCTGGTGTTCACGGACCACACGGAGCATTTAAATTAAAATTTAATAAAATTGCTGCATTAGCTTTAACAGATGGAGGAAAACTTCCAGAAGGAAAATCATTTCCAGATGGTTCTCTCGTTGTTAAGGAAGTTGAATCTGATGGTTTATTTGCTTTTATGTATAAAAATAAAAGTAATTGGCTTTGGGGTGAAGCAAAGGCCGATGGCACGACAGTTTTTAGTATAAATAGTGACCCTAAATCAGCTTGTATTAATTGCCATAACCAAACTGGACAAAGAGATTTAACGGTAAGTTTTAAATATTACTAAGTTTATCTTAATACACTAATACGTTTTACAGAAACTACTTGCTCCTTGTTTTTTAAAGTAAGATAATAAATACCATTACTTAACTCTTTTAAAGACACATTGTTTTTTTCAAGTGAACCACTTTGAACTATTTGCCCTAATTGATTAGTAATGCTATAACTAGTTAAAACAAGGTTAGAGTTAATAAAAATCTCATTACTTGCTGGGTTTGGATATATGTTTGTTTCAGCCTTTGCA
>CALMMX010000267.1 GCA_937868545.1 uncultured Bacteroidota bacterium | reverse complement strand
TTAATTTAACGCTTTGTTAAAGATATAATATTTATACAATGATTAATAATTTTTTAAAAATATTTTTTTAAGTCAGTTTACTGCAAAAAAACATCATTTAACTAAGGATTTGGTACGTTTTATACTTAGCTAATACTTGAAAATTTAAGTTTCAGTTTTTTAAATTATTTAGTTTAGCTTTAAAAGTAAAGTTTTTATATATTTTTTTTAAAGCATTTGTCAAATTATCTTCAATAAATTCATAGTTTGATGGCATAATAATATATTCAAAAATTGAAAATTTTGTTGCTTCGTTTTTAAATTTATTGCTATTTGAAAATACAATGGTTTCGAATGGTTGGTTTTTATTCGTATTTAAAAGTTCGAGCCCATTAATAAATGGCAAATGAATATCTAACAATACTAAATCTATAATTTGAGTATTTAATACATTTCGTGCTTCAAAAACATTTGAAGTTATTTCAAATGAATTAATATTTTCTATATTTTTTACTTTAAAATCACTAATACAATTAATTAAATATTTATCAGTACTTACCAATAAAATATTCGATTTGAAATTGTTTTTTATCTGTTCCATTGTTTGTACCTTAAATTCTAAAAGTCTAATTGTAAATAGCCAGTATAGGTTTTAGTTTTACCATCATCCCCAAAATCAAATAAAACATAGTAAGTGCCTTGTGGGAGCAGATCTTTGCCTGTTCCAGTATTTAAATTGGGTTTTCCATCCCAGTCGTTATTGTAATTTTCTTTTTTGTAAACTAAATTACCCCATCTATTAAAAATGCTTAGTTTATTATTTGGGTAATTTTGAATTCCTTTAATTTCAAACAAATCATTTTTACCATCGTTGTTTGGACTGAAAATTTCTGGGATAAAAAGCTTGGTAAAACAATCTAAATTGATTTCTAGTTGTTTGCTACAATTAGCTGCATCAGTAATAATTACTGTGTAGGTTGCACTTGTAATGTTTGTATTACTTGGAGTTGTATTACCATTACTCCATAAGTAAGTGTAATTTGGAGTGCCACCAGTTACTCCAACAGTAAGGGACCCATTTGTATAGTTGCCACAATCAGGTTTAACAGTGTCTGTAATGCTAATATTCATATCTTGAGAAATCCCAAGAATTTCAACGGTATTGGTTTTAGTACAATTATTATTATCTGTAATTGTAACTGTGTAAATGCCTTGTGCTAGATTTGTACCTGTGCTAGTAGAACCACCACTCGGTAACCAGTTATATGAATAGATAGGAGTGCCACCAGTAGTAGTAACTGAAGCAGAGCCATTATTACCACCAAAACAATTTACATTAATAATGTTACTAATAGCAGTTGCTAATACTGTTGGTTCAGTAATTACAAAGGTTTGAGTAGATTGGCATAAACTTGCATCCATAACAACAATGCTATAGTTACCTGCAGTTAAACTTGAAACGGAAGTGCTATTACTGCTATTACTCCAAGTATATGAATAGGCAGGTGTTCCACCACTAGCAATAACGCTAGCACTGCCGCTAGCTTCCCCATTACAAAGCACATTATTTGAACTTACAGTTAAAGAAGGAGCAGCAGGGTTAGAAATAGAAGCTGCTAAAGTATATGTACAACCATTAGCATCAATTACTGTTAAATTATTATTACCAGCAGCAAGACTGTTTGTAACAGCTGTGGTCGAAGTATAACTAGGAAATGGAGAAGGAGGAGACCAAGAATATGTGTAAGAAGAGGTTCCTCCTGTAACGCTAACTGTTGCAGAACCATTAGCAACACCACAATTGGAGGTAGAGGTATTTGTAACAATTGCATTTAAAATTGGAGGTTGAGTAATTGTAAAAGTGTTTATGATTGAGCAAGAGTTATTATCTGTAACTGTATAAGAGTAAATTCCTGAAAGTAAAGTGTATGTTCCTGTACCAGTATAAGGGAGTGTACCACCCGAACCAGTAATGGATAATGTAGTTGTATTGCCATAACAATTAATGCTGCCTGCGCTTAAGCTGGTTGTGAAAATGGGAGGTTCAGTAATAGTAAAAGTAGTGTTTGATAGGCAACCAAATATATCATTAATTTGTAGTGAGTATGTTCCTACAGAATAAACAGCAGTGTTTGTTGTGCTAGAATTGCTCTGCCAATTGTATATGTATAGATCTGGACTTATGCTTGGGTTAGCAGTTACTGTCGCTGTGCCTCCATTACATTTTATTGGATTTGTAATATTTACCGCTACAATTGGAGAACCTATATTAAAAGTGTCTTTTAATGATAACGTGTAACAAGGGAAAGATAAATTTACGGTTGCAATATATTGCCCATAAGTAGGAAAAGTAACTGAGGTGCTAAATGTTGTACTTGTTGCAATAGTTGTTAAAGTACTTGATAACGGAGTAAAAATCCAATTATAGGCTAAAACTTCTGAAGTATCAGTTATTACAAAACCTACATCATTAAGAACACAGTCATTTAGCTTAATGATTTTATTAACTGGTTTTACTAAACTTGGTACAAAATTAGGTAAACTATATTTGCATATTTTAAGTCCACTTCCAACTTGTTGTGCTCTATCAACATAGTTACAGCCTACATCATAAACGTTGGGATTGTTAATAACACCTATTGAATCATTACCATCTAACGCAACGTAAATTTTTCCATTTGGCCCAGTTTGTAATGCACAGGCGGTATAGTTATTTCCATCTGGTGCAGGTGAAGTTGTTAATCCAATATTTCGTCTTGATGATTGGAATGCTGCATTAGTTAAAGAGGTTAAATCATATTGTTGTATACTAGAACTATAGAGCCCTGTTGTATAAACTAATTTAGAGTTTGGCGAAAACTCTACACCGTAACCAAGTCTAAAATTGCCAAATGCGTATGGGAATAAAGGTGAACCACTACTTGCATGATAAAATTTCGGGCTTATTATTCCGGTTGAATTATCAAAGTTGTGAATAAAGAGACCGTTTTGATAAAATGCAGCTCCTGATGGGCTATAACCATTTATTACTGCCAATAATTTATTATTTGGAGATATTTTCATATATCCTACACCAGCAGATAGGGTTGGAGAATATGCACTTGCGGTTATTGTTGATACAACTGGAGTTATGTTAAAACCAGTTGATGAAATATGGTATGAGTAGAATTCCGGACTTCCAACAGGTTTTGCAATTGCCCAATAATCGCAACCATTGCTATGTTTTGCAACAGTAATTTTTTCTGTTGTATAAGTACCAAAAAGATATGTGTTTTTTGTAGAACTTATTACATCTCCAAAACCACTTGATAGCGTCATGTCAACTTCTGAAAAACACACACCTCTTGTTCCTTCTGCTGGTATTCCCCATAGGAAACTCCTATTGAAATCTACAGTAATTATATAGTAGTTATTATATCTTCCTATTGTAGCGTTAAAGGTTCCTGGTTTTGGAACAATAATTGCCGTTTGTGATGTGGAAGGGTGTCCAAAAAGACCTGTTCCATTTGGCATTAATAAATGAGATTTATTGTAAACATTTTGACCATCAGTGTAAAATAGAAGATTTCCATCACTATCTGAAATTGTTGCAGCTCCTTCTGGTTGATTAATTTTACCATTTAATAAGGGCGTTGGTGTTGGTGTGTTAAAATTTAAGCCTGCATTGTTGCCAAAGTACCATATATTACATTGACCTTGTGATAATAAATTCTGATTTATTAAAGTTATGTAAAACATGATAATTAGTATTTTATTCATAAAAAGTTTTTTAGTAATTTAAATTTTGCAGGTTTAAAATTAATTTGAATTATATGTCGTATTTAGATGGGTATTTTAATTTAACAAAAAAGTTTAAGATGCTTACTCCACAAAGGTTTTTTGAAATTGCTGTAAGTACAAATTCAAATTCAATGCTCAAAAATCAAAATTGAATATTGTTAAATTTCATTATTTACAAATTTTAAAACGGATAAAAGAAATTTTAATATAGTTGCAACAAACAATATCATTGTTTTAACTTTCACATATATTAAATACCTTTGTTTTATTATGGCAGGATATAAACAGCTGAAATTAGTAATAGTAGAAGACGAATGGGTGATAAGCCTGTATATTAAAAATATAATTCAAAATCATTTTGAGAATATCATCATTTGTGAAGAATGTCAATCTGTTGATGCTGCAGTTAAAGCAATTAATAAGCATTTGCCAGATATAGTTTTGTTTGATGTTGAATTATTAGATGGTGATTGTTTTGATGTAATTAGTAAAGTAGAAAATAGTAATTTCCAAAAACTATTTATTACTAGCTATAGTGAGTATGCTTTAAAGGCTATTAAACTTCACGCTGTAGATTATCATTTAAAGCCAATTAATGAAAAGGAATTAGTAGCTTCTATTAAAAGATGTATTGAAAATTTAGAAAGAGATGAAATTGTCAGATATGCTAAATTAAATATTGAGAGTGAGGCTTTTAAAAAAAATGTAAAAGAGAAAAGTTTAGTTATCAATAAAAAAAATGAGACCTTGTTAATTGAGTATTCTAAAATTCTTTACATTATGAGTGATAATAGTTACACTAAAATATTTTACTTAAATAAAAAAAATGTAGAATCTATTATTTCATCTATTTCTATAAAAAAAATGGAAGAAATTTTGCCTGAAAATTATTTTCTGAGAATTCATAACAGATATATTATTAATACTAGTTACTTCAAATCTATTGATGGTTCTCAATTGAATATGGAGTTTGGAATTGCTGTTCCTATTAGTAATGATAAAGCAAAATTGCTAAAAACTAAAATCCTTTAAATGTCTTTTATTTTGAAATTCTATCCAATCAAATTAAAGGTTTACTCAGTTGTAGTATTTTTATTTATTGTAAAAATATGTTGCTCACAAAGTAGTAACTTTACTTTTGAGATTATTAAGCATTTAAACAAAGAAAATGCAATTTCAACAAATACAATTTATCAAATTGATTTTGATACAGATGGAAGATGCTATTTTGCATGTGACAAAGGAATTGGGATTTACGACGGAAGGACTTCCCAAATCATTTCCAAACAAAATGGATTACCCGACAAGGAAATATTTAATATTAAAATTAAAGACAGTATCTTGTATTTTTTACCGTTAAAAGGTGGTTTATATGGTTTTAATTATTTGAAACTGAAATTAGAATTTTTTGTTAAGGGGAAATCTACCAATGTGTTTAAGGATATTGCCTTTAGTAATGAGAAAATATTTTTGTCTACTTACCGAAATATTTGTTTAGTAAATGACAATAATAGTTTAACTAATAAGTATAGTTATAAATGGGATGGTAAACTGGATTTGTTAGGAAATAATTTTTACGTGAAATCTGAAAATAATTACATCAAATTTGATTTACAAAAATTACATGCAGATACAGTTATTAAAAACAAAAATCAGATTGATGCATTAAGTGTTTATGGGAATAATATATTTTATTGCAGCAAAAATATTTTTTACAGAAAAAACTTAAATACTTTGAAGATTGACTCTGTATTGATTAATAGCTTTCATTATAAAATTTCTTCAATTTTCCCAATATCTGACACACTGTTTTTAGTTTGTTCTGAAAGCAGTTTGTTCCTTTTTAACTATTCAACAGCAGCTTTTACTGAGTTATTATCTGGTGTACAAGTGAATAGTATTAAATATAATCAGATGGCAGGTTTGTATTTTGTTGCAACAAATAACAAAGGATTGTATATATTAAAAAAGCAAATAGCACCAGTTAAAACTTGTTTTCACTCAAATGTTTCTTATTATAAGAAAAATGGCAATAGCTTTCAAATTGGTTTTGAAAATGGCTCAGCATCAATTAATAAGTTTAGTATAAAACAAAATAATTTTAAAGTAAACTGTGTTGAGCAGTTTGGTGATTTAATTTTTTTAGGGTTTGATAAAGGAGGTCAAGTAATTAATATAAAAAATAGGAAGGAAGCAATTTTAAGTAGTATAAGCACTGTTAAACAAAGTGTAATTATTGATTCAAATGTTTACGTAATTACTTCTAAGGCTTTGTTGGCAGTAAATTTAAATACTTCAAAAGTTTCTACTATTATTCCAAATAATCACAGGTCATATTATTTGCAACGGCATGGAAACTTACTGTTTTCTCAAAGTTACAATACAGATAGTTTATTGGCTTATGATTACAATAAAAAAGAGATTCGCAAAATTGATAAGTTTATTGGTCAAGTAGTAAAATCTATACAAATTAATGAAGCTATATATTTTGTAACCGATTTGGGAATGCTTTATAAATATAGTAACAAGCATTTGTCAATGTTTAATTTATCAGAATACATGAATTACAATTTGAAAGATATATCTGTTTTTGAATTTGTAAAGGGAGAATGCATTATAATTGGGAATCCGCAGGCTTGTATTTCGATAAAAACAGAAGATTTATATGCTGGTAGAATTGTGTTAAAAAAAATGGATTTACATACACCTTCAAATGCTAAATTTATTCAAATACATGACTCAATTTTGTCTTATGTTATAGATAGCTGTTTATTTGAATCTAGTTATTTGCCAAGATTAATATATAAAGATTTTTTTAAGATTTCGATACAAAGAAAAACAGTGAATGCTTATAAGACTGATTTGTTTTCGTATCCTAAAGCCAATTTAAATTTAAATTTTGGTGTAATAAATTATGTTGGTTCTAATGAAAATATTAATTGTTGTTTGATATGCTCTGATGGACAGATATTAACTAAAACTTCTGGAAATCAATTTACATTTGATAGTATTCCTGTAGGAACTAATTATATAGTTGCCTATGGAATTGATAATAGATTGAATAAATCAAATATTGTTAAGTTTCCACTTGTAATAGTAGATTCGTTTACTAATAAAACTTTGTTTTTGATGCTTTTTTTTTCAATTTTGGTCAGCTTAGTTTCATATGGTATTTATCGATATAGGTTAAGCAAAATTAAGGCTCAACATAAGTTGAAGTTAGAGTATGTTTTAATTGAGCAAAAGGCGAGTGCTTTATTGATGAACCCACATTTTATTTTTAATGCATTAGGTAATATACAAGGATTTATTGGCACAAATCAAATGGATAAGGCTAATGATTATCTGTTGCGTTTTTCAATAATTATTAGGTCTTATCTTAATTTTATGCATTTGGGAATAGTAACACTAGATAAAGAATTAAAAAGTGTAGAAGATTATATTGATTTTCAGAAAATAAAATATACGAATATTAATTATACTCTGGAAATTAAGAGTAACAGATTACCTACATCTATAACTATTCCCGCTTTTGTCATTCAACCTTTTTTAGAAAACAGTATTAAATATTTTAAAGGAAATAACCCTATATTAAATATTAATTTAGAAGTGAGTATTAATGATGATTTTAGCTATTCTATTAAAATTAGTGACAATGGCCCCGGATTTCCACAAGCTATTATAAATAAAAGTTTCTATAATAAAAATAATAATGATTTTAAAAGCTTAGAGTTTACCATAAATAGGCTAAGTAAAATCCACCTCGACTACAAAAAAGAGTTTAATATCGACTTACAAAATATTTTCGATGCCAATAAGAATATTATTGGGGCTTGTGTAATTTTAAATATGAACTCGTTGAAGTAATAAGTTAATACTCCAATTGCACATATCCTTTGTAAGTTTCATTCTTATCATTTTTAGTATATTCAAAAATCA
>CALMMX010000266.1 GCA_937868545.1 uncultured Bacteroidota bacterium | reverse complement strand
AAACCAGCTACAATTATTGTTTTTTTCATGTTGTATGTATTTATAAACAAGTTTACGAATTTTAATAAATAGGTAAATGTTATTTTTTGTTATTGCTTTTATATAATGATAAATGGTTAAATACCTATTTGAGAAATACCTTGTATTAAATCATGTTTAGTAATTATATGCACAGTTCCTGCTAAATCGGTCATTAATACAGCATTGTTTTCTTTACTGATGAGTTTAGAAATTTCTTCCATTGGAGTTTGTGGGCTAACAATTGGGAAAGGTGCTTGCATTAATTCTTCAACCAATTTATTTTTTAATGAATTATCTTCAAATAATTTAGCAAACAATACGCTATCATTTAATGAACCTACAAATTCATTTCCTTTTTTTACTGGTATTTGAGAAATACCGAATTTATTCATGATAGACAATGCATCCATAATTTTTGAATTGGTGTCAACTGTAATTAATTTTTGGTTTTTATGTCCAGTAATTAAATCTATAGCTTTAGGTTTTTTAATTTCTAAGAAACCTCTATCACGCATCCAATCATCGTTAAACATTTTACCTAAATAGCGAGTGCCATGGTCATGAAAAATAACTACAACAACATCACCAGGCTTAAACATATCTTTCATTTGCATTAATCCAGCCATCGCTGAGCCTGCACTGTTACCAGCAAAAATACCTTCTTCGCGTGGTATGCGGCGAGTCATAATTGCGGCGTCTTTATCAGTTACTTTTTCAAAATGGTCAATTAAATTAATATCCACGTTTTCTGGTAAAAAATCTTCACCTATACCTTCAGTTATGTATGGATAAATCTCATTTTTATCAATAATGCCAGTTTCTTTAAGTTTTTTAAATATTGAACCATATGTATCAATACCTAAAACTTTGATATTAGGATTTTTTTCTTTTAAGTATTTACCAGTACCACTAATAGTACCACCAGTACCTACACCAACAACTAAATGGGTTATTTTCCCTTCTGTTTGTTCCCAAATTTCGGGGCCAGTTTGCTCATAATGAGCCACAGAGTTTGATTTATTATCGTATTGGTTAGGTTTCCATGAATTTGGAATTTCGTGAACTAAACGAGATGATACAGAATAGTAAGATTTCGGATCTTCTGGATCTACATCTGTTGGGCAAACAACCACTTCTGCACCAAATGCTCTTAAAGCATCCACTTTTTCTTTACTTTGTTTATCTGTAGTAGTAAAAACACATTTATAGCCTTTAATAATTGCAGCAATAGCAAGACCCATACCTGTGTTACCACTTGTACCTTCAATAATAGTTCCACCTGGTTTTAAACGACCATCTTTTTCGGCATCTTCAATCATTTTAAGCGCCATACGGTCTTTAATTGAATTACCAGGGTTTGTAGTTTCAACTTTTGCTAAAACAGTACAAGGCAAATCTTTTGTAATGCTATTTATTTTTACTAATGGTGTGTTACCAATAGTTTCAAGAATGTTGTTTGATATTTTTCTGAACATTGTTTGTTTTTTTTTTTTGATAAAAATAAATAAAGACTGTTACATAACTATGATTTGTTTAAAATTGTTGGTAACTCTTTTTAAAGTGCAATTAACATGTATTATTGCAATAAACTTTTAAATTTGTTTAGGGGAATGATGTTAGAAATGTGTTTTGAAAAATGTAAAAGGTAACATATTGGTAAAGCATGCTTCAAAATCCAGACGGATATTTAACTCCCAAACGATAGAAGTAATTATGGTAACTCGATTAATAGCTTTCATGCTGACATTTTTTTCCTTGAATTCATGTTCTTATAAAACAAGAACACTAACAACCATTGATGATAAAAAAGTTAGGGCTCGTTTCTATAAAGATCCAAATAAACAGGAAGCTTATGAGAATAAGTTTTTATATAAAAAGTATTATACGAAAATGGTTTTTGAAAAATTCAATGGGAAAATATTTTCTGACACAACTATTAACTTTACCTATTTTCAATTTGATTCAATAAGGATATACATTGACAAGACCCCTATAGATGGCAATAGAGGCTTGGAGTATTCGGGTATTTTTAAAAGTGGATTACTTTTTCCCAAAATTATTTCTTGTGCATTAAATTCGACTTGTCTTGTTCCACAAGACTCAACTCATAAAATGGCAATTCGTCATGATTCTATCATGTACACAGAAATGTATTTAGCATTCGACACAACATTTCTTGTAAGGAATTACAATTGGACTGGTTCAAAAATATATTTCAGTAATATTAAAGAACTCACATATCTTGAAAAAAAGACAACTAGAGTTTTTGAACTGGAGCATAAAATTTATCATGGGGATCCAACTGATGCATATTATTTTATAGAATTAACTAACGATAATGCAAATAAGAATACTTTGTTAAATGAATTTATTAAAGGTTGTAGGCTGACCTTTTTAAAGCATACTTATACTTTAATGGAACTATAAACTGCAAGTAACACACATGTACCAACTTAGTCCTTATTTACAACTAAGACTTAATAGATATGTGTTTGCAACAAAAACCATATTTATTTATATTTGAATAAATAAATGTTTCTAAATCTGAAATGTGTTTTTTTAAGCAAATAATTATATAGGTGGTTAACTCTTTTGAATTATATATATAATCCATCAAAATAGTTAGAACCGTTTATCGGTTAAATTTTAAAGCTTTTCGGTTATTTATTAAAATTGAAAATGAGTAAAATTGTACTTTAATTTTAATTATAAAGCAACAGGAAATATAACATTTGAAGCACACATTGTGTTAACTTGAGCACTTAGTATATTAAGTGTTTTTTAATTAATTATTTTTTTATTATCAATAAAATCAGTTAATTGAGGAGTAATATTAAAATATTGAAAATGTTGTTTCAGTTGTTAATGTTGTTTGTTTTAAATTTAAATAAAATAAG
The DNA here is from genome assembly GCA_937868545.1 of uncultured Bacteroidota bacterium. Lineage (GTDB taxonomy): Bacteria > Bacteroidota > Bacteroidia > B-17B0 > Aurantibacillaceae > UBA4416. The sequence goes on along the minus strand of CALMMX010000266.1, from coordinate 7,272 downwards.
TTAAGTCAATCATAAACAAAGTAATATTTAAAATATTTTTATGTCAGTTAAGAGTTCTAATAGTTTTTTAAGAAAATGCATTATTCTTTTTGTAATTCTTTTTTCTATCAACAGTAAGGTAAAGGCTCAATGTGCTAATGCAGCTCCTTTTTTTGCTAGTGGTACACATGGTACTAATGGATTTTTTATTTACCCTGATTATTTTTTCTCAGCTTCAGGTTCTGTAATTACAATTTCATGGACATCTTTAGATAATCCTAATAGATTTACATTGTATGACCCTTTAGGTAATTTGGTTGCAACATCTGGTTGGGCTGGGTTTGTGAGTTGGATTGGTCCATGGGGTCCAAGTTTAAATACCTTAACTAATGGTTCATTTACAGTAGCAGTACCTTGCAGTATGAGCACTGGTTGTTGGCGTATGGTTATCGAAACCGTTGTAAATACAGCAGAACCACCAGGCCTAACTGATGATTATTCGTTTAGTGTTTCTACAAGTGGCCCAACTTATACATTACCAACTGTTTCTATCGCACCAACTACAACCTTGGTTTGTACGGGGTCTACAGCTACATTAACAGCCTCTGGTGCTAGTACTTACACTTGGAGCACAACACAAACAAGTAATCCAATTTCTATAAGTCCAACAGTGGCAACAACCTATTCGGTTGTTGGTACAGATATTAATGGTTGTATCGGAACAGCAAGTGTAGCCATAAACGTAGCACCTAGTGCAACAATTTCTGTAAATTCGGCAACTATTTGTAGTGGACAAACAGGAACGCTTACCTCAGTAGTTACACCGGCAGGTGGAAATTATTTATGGAGTGTAGGTGGAAGTACCTTATCCTCATTGTCAGATAATCCAACCTCTACAACAGTTTACACTTTAAATTATTCCTCGCCATCTATATGTGCTTCCACTGCCACTGGAACTCTATTTGTAAATCCTTCGCCAACAGTAACGGTTAATTCAACTTCCATTTGTATCGGACAAACAGGCACTTTAACCTCTTTAGCGTTGCCAAGTGGAGGAACTTATTCTTGGTCACCAACTGGAGTAAGCACTTCTAGTTTAGCTAATAACCCTAGCACAACTACCAATTACAGTTTAACTTACACTGCAATTTCGGGTTGTTCAACAACTGCAGTTGGTTCAATTACTGTAAATGCAATACCTAGTGCAAGTGCAGGATTATCCCAAACCCTTACGTGTAATACAACTTCTTTAAGTTTAAATGGCTCTGGAGGAGGAACCTATTTATGGTCGGGACCAGGCATTTTAAGCGGTGGTACAACTGCAACACCTACAGTAAATTTACCTGGAACTTATTCCGTTTTGGTCACAGCATCAGGTTGTTCAAATACATCAACTGTGGCTGTTTTTCAAAATACTTTGGTACCAACTGGGGTTACAGCAACAGCATCTGCTACTATTACTTGTAATACACCAACTTTAACTTTATTAGGTTCACCAGGAGGTTCAGGATTAACTTATAATTGGAGTGGACCAAGTATTGTGGGGTCTTCAACAACTCAAAATTGTACAGTAAATGTTGGTGGTACTTATTCATTGCTAGTTACAAGTGCAGTAAATGGCTGTACAAATACCGCAACAGTTTTTGCACCAACCAATACTACTGTTCCAACACTTAGTGTAAGTGCAACTCAAACAATTACTTGTAGCACATTAACAGTGGCTCTTAGTTCTACAGTGAGTCCATCAATAGGAATTGTTTACAATTGGTCAGGAGCAGGCATTGTGAGTGGAGCTGCAACATCAAACGCTATTGTAAACGCTGGAGGAATTTATACATTAAGTGTTAATGGCGTAAATGGTTGTGTAGCAACTGCAACTACATTAGTAGTTCAAAATCCTTCTACTATTACGGCAACAGCCACAAATAATGGTACATTAACCTGTATTACTCCTACCTTAAATTTAACAGGCACTGGTGGTGGAACTTATAATTGGATTGGTGCAGGAATAATAAGTGGTAGTAATACTTCTACACCACTCATAAATGCAGCAGGTATTTATACATTAATTGTAACCGATGCTAATGGTTGTATTGCAACATCAACCTGCATTGTTACACAAAATATGGTAGTTCCAACATTATTTGCATCGCCCAATGTTACAATTCAGTTAGGAGAACAAACTACCTTAAATGCAAGCGGAACTGCAACTACATTTACTTGGTCGCCCATTGAAAATTTAAGTTGTATTAATTGCGATAGCCCTATTGCTAGCCCAGTTGTTACAACTCAATACTGTGTGTCAACTGCTACGGGAGTGTGCACTAATACTGCTTGCGTAACAGTTTTTGTAGAAGTTGTTTGTAATGCTAATAGCAGTTTTACAAATTTACCTAATGCCTTTACACCCAATGATGATGGTATTAATGATGAATATTGCTTAAAAGGTTGGAGTGATTGTGTTTCGGAATTTTATATAGCCATTTTTGATAGGTGGGGAGAAAAAGTATATGATACTTACGACCCCATATTTTGTTGGGATGGAACCTATCAAGGTAAGAAGTTAAATTCAGCTGTATTTGTTTATTATGTTAAGGCTAAAACCCTAACAAATGAAACAATTAGTAAAAAAGGAAATATAAACTTAATACGATAATTGAAATGAAAAAATACGTTTATATAATAATGGTAATGGCTTGTAATGCGTTAATAGGTCAGGATATTCATTTCTCGCAATTTCATGAACAAAATTCATTAATAAACCCTGCCTTAGTGGGTTCTAACCGGTTACTTAGAGCTGGTATTGTTTATAGAAACCAATGGAGTAGTGTGTCAAACCCATTTACAACTTATGGTTTTTCTATTGATTCAAAATTAAAAGCAAGTAATTGGGATTTGGTAGAAAAAACACGAACAATGATTTTCAAGCAATCCTTTAATAAATTGGCTGCAGGATTATCTGTATATAAGGATAAAGCAGGCACATCAAACCTCGAGAATTTAAATGTTAATTTAAGTATAGCCATGCGTTTTCCAATTAATATAAAAAATAGTATTTCATTTGGATTACAAGGTTCGTTTGTACAAAAAAGCGTTAATAGATCAAAACTGTTATATCCTGATCAATTTAATGGCGCTTATTATGATGCAAATATGTTGAGCCAAGATGCACAAAATAGCGCTACTTTAATTTATCCAGATTTTGGTTCGGGTTTAGTTTATACTTACGATAAAAATGAGCGAGTAGCGGCCATTGCCAATCAAATTAAATTTCAGTTGGGTTATGCGGTGTATCATTTAACACAACCAAATAAGCATTTTGTGGCTAGCACAAGCAACGAAAAATTATATATGAAACAGGTAGTGTATGCCGATTTATTATATGATATAAAGAATTCAAATATTGGATTAGCACCAAGTGTTTTAATACAATTACAAGGTCCATCAAAAGAAATTTTAGCAGGTATTACAGTTAAGCGTTATTTTAAAGATGCCTCAAAATACACGGGAATTGTAAAACGCACCTCTTTTAATATGGGAGTTTTTTATAGAAATAAAGATGCTGTAATACCTTCATTTAGTTTGGATTTAGATAGGATTTCGGTAGGATACAGTTATGATATTAATATTTCGAATTTAGCAAATGCCAGTAAATTAAAAGGAGGGAGCGAAATAACCTTAAAATTTAAATCAACAAATCCATACTTATATCAAAGAAAATCTAGAAGTAAAATTGATTTTTAAAAATTAGCTTGGTTTTATTATTAAAAGGAAATGTAATTACAATTAGAAGTTGCACTATTTCATTTTTAAATTATATAGATAGTACTAATTTATTTTGTATTTTTAGATTAGTAAAACAAACAGAATGAGGTTATAGCATTGGGTATTTATACTTACCGAATTTATTGCAGGTGGCGGACTGAAAGTGAAATTTATGATTAATTACTTTGATATAATTATTTTAACTCTAACAATTATAGTGGATTATTTAATTTACAGATATCTTAGATTTAAAAAAATTAGTATCTTTTTTTTATTGTTGGTTGCTTTTTTATATTTCTATGTCTTGCCAAAATTTTCTATGAAAATTGAAATAAATGAAAATGCTATGAAATATCCAGATTCAGATGGATTTAATAATTTTTATTTAGTTTTTAAATGGCCAGTTTGGTGACTAATAGGTATAGCAGAAATTATTGCATTGCTTTTAATTACAAAAACAATAAAAATACATAAGTAAGTGGCAAATTATAATCAAACAAAATGAAAAAAGTAATTTTAATTCTTTTTATTCAATTAAATCTTTTGAATTGTTTAATAGCGCAAGATACAAACAGGAAGGAAAGTATTAATTCAATTTTTAGCAAAATGGAAAAAGAAGGGGTTGATACAAAAAAACCTTTACTTTATGGATACTTCTTTTTTGACATAGATAAAACAAAACTTGAAAAACTTAAAGATGCTTTACTCAAGGAGAAATATAATTTGGTTAGGCTTGAATTAGCAGATAAAGTTGAGTATATTCTTCATGTTGAAAAAATTGAAATACATTCAAGAAATTCACTTTTGGCCAGAGAAAATCAACTTGACAAACTTTCTAAAAAATTCAAAATAGAGACATATGATGGCTGGGATGTTGGTAATATTGACGATTCTAAGCCTTTGGTATCAAATGAAAACTTTGAAATAACACTTGCGGCCAAAACATCTGACCAAGTTCTCAAAATTGCGATGGATTTTTATACTAATAAAAATTATGATAAAGCTATTATTGCTTTTCAAAAATGTATTAATCTTAATTATAAAATAGATACTTGCTATTACAAACAAGGAATAAGCTATTTAGAATTGGGGCAACCTAAAGTTGGTATAGAAAAATTAGAAGAAGTATTAAAAATTAATCCAAAATATTTCAAAGCATGTTACAATATTGCTGTGACTTGTTATGATATTCAAGATGACCAAAAATCAATCGAATATTATAAAAAAGCTGGAATAATTAACCCCAATGATGATAGAGTTTATTATGGCTTAGCAGCTTCTCAGTTTGTATTAGGCCAGTTTAAAGAAGCAGAAAGTAATTGTGAAATAGCACTTAAACTTAATCCAAACAATATAGATGCAAGCACACTTTTGAATCGAATTAAGAATAAATAAAATTAAAATTAGAATATAATCCAACAAATTTTAATTTTTGGCAATTCTTATTTTGTATAACCAACAATTCCTCACACCTGCATTTGGATTAAATTTCAAATTTAGGAACATAAATAAATCAATTAACTGTATACAGCTTTCATAAATCTATAATAATTATAATCAAATGAAATTTTCAAAACTAAGCGTCATTTTTTCAAGTATACCCATTATAGCCTCAATATTATGGGTTATACTAGGAACATATTTTTTAGATAACGCTGATAGGCGAGCATATTCTGGTATTTATGTTTTAATTGATTTAGTTGCAATAATTATGGGCTGTTATTATTCTTTTAAAGCTTTTAAGGAAAAGAACTCTATTTATAAGATTATAGGTATTTCATTAAGTTGTATTTATGTAGGCGTTATTTTGTTTATGTTTATTATGAATGTTATTGATGTATTTAATTTCTCTAAAACGCATTAATAAAATAAAAGCTGAAAAATTTGATAATTATTTTCTCGACGAAAGCTTTGTTAAACTATACTTATAAAGGATTACAGAGACCGATTAAATATGTTTTAGAAATCCAATTTGTTACTAATTCAAGCTTACTCTGTGAAAGGCAATTATTAATACTTTGCATAAGGCCAAAAAACATTTATCTTTATAATCATTAGTGGCAGAGTATTTCATTAGGTTAATTAACTGTTGTATATAATTTGTATTTTGAAAGTAATTCTAACAATAATTATATTATTTATTCTGACAAACGCTTTTGGACAGAATATAAAAATTATTAAAAACACTATTGGTTCAGACTCCATTGTGCAAATGTTTTATGAAAATGGTAAGTTGTTTTACCAAGTTCCTTATAGAAATGGAAAGCAAAATGGTTGGTATGAACAATACTATGAAAATGGATCAGTGTGGTCAAAAGACTTTAGAGTTGACGGAAAAACGATTGATGGTAATTATATTAGTTTATTTGACAATGGTAAAATTAATCAAGAAGGTGCTTATAAGAATGGTCATCAAGTAGGAAAATGGATTTCATATTCAAATGATGGAAAGCCGTTTAAAATTTATATTTATAATAAAAAAGGAGAATTGATTAAATTAGAAATTTGGAATGAAACTAAGAAACAATGGGAGAAAACAGGATTATATTAATTTATATCAACAGACTAATGTAAAATGGTTAGTTACATTGCTTAATTTTAACTGCCTAAAACTTAATAAAATAACTTTTGTGTTAATAGCATTGGGTATTTTCTATAGCTAAAGCTGTCAGCAAACATTCATCTTTTCATACATGAAGATAAAGGGATATATTTCACAACTAAAATACAAGCCAACATTTTTGAATCTATTTGCTTTATTCCTAATAGTAATTGGTTTATACTTTATTGTTTTTCCTCCACATGCATTTGGTTCAGAAGTTTGTTTATTTATAATTTTAATAGGTTTGTTATTACTTTTCTTAGACACCTATATTCAAAGAAAAAACACTAATTATTTTCTATCTTTATTATATGGTTTAATAATTATTGCGGCTATTTTAGTCATTTGGTATTGGATTATTTATTGATTAACAAAAGCTTTCTATTATAAAATATAAATGCCATTTAAGAATACTCTTATATAAAATCAACCTTTAAAAATTATCGTACCATTGGCGTTGGCGTGGCACTTTAATATCGCTAAACATGCTCGATTTAAGGTTTATGGTTAAGCTATAACTTTTTCTAAAACCAAATGGTACCCAATCAATTCGCGCTTCCCAGCAATGTAAATCGCGGTATATATTTAAACTTGTATAACTTAAATTTTTATTTGTAAAATCGTAACCGCTTGTTAAGCCAATTTTCCAATATTTTGTAACTGTAATATCTCCACTAAAATTAAGCGATTGTATCTGCTTGTCGGTTGATTTTATAGCCATTTTATTAAAGTCAATTTTATAATACACATTTAAATTCCATGGTAATTGTTGTTGAGATTGTGCAGTGTTTGTAGATACTGCACCTTGTTCGGCACCATTAGTTAAATCGGGTTTTTTAATAGTTGATTTTAAAGTACTAGAACTAAAAGCTGCCGTTAAAGCAATGTTACCAGTTGTAAACCTCACTAGTTTTCCTGATTTTGAA
>CALMMX010000265.1 GCA_937868545.1 uncultured Bacteroidota bacterium | reverse complement strand
ATATTAGCCATCAGGCATACTGCTACTATGCTCTGCTTTCACACATTTAACTGACCCAAAATCAAAAACTTTTTTTCCACCTGTATTCATTGGATGAATATTTGTAAGGCCTTGTTTTTGAAGCCATAGATTAATTTCCCAGTTACAAATTACTAAAGCATTTGTTTGCTTCGCAATACTTACTGCATCTGCTATATGATCTTCATGACCATGTGATAATAAAATATAATCTGCCTTTATATCTTCAATTTTAATATCTTTTGCAAGTTCATTTGGAGAAATAAATGGGTCAAATAGTAAATGTTTTCCATTAATTTCAATTCCAAAACAAGAATGTCCGTAATATGTAATGTTCATTATAAAATATTCAAAAAAAAGTTCAAATTTGTAACACGTAAAAATAAACTATTTAGCTTGTTTATGTGTTTTTAGTTTTAAACACAGCAATGTATAACTAACTAAAAATGTTAATAATCTGATAATTTGACCAGATTTAGATAATATTAGAAATAAATGTAATTAAAATTTAAAAAACTATAGAAATTTATGAATTCAATAACCATCATATCGGCAACAAATAGAGAAGGAAGTAATACTGAGCATATAGCTAATTATTATTTTAACACTTTGAAAAATAAGGGGATAAATGCCACTATTTTGAGCTTAAAAGCTTTGCCTTCTTCTTTTTTAACTACAGATTTATACGGCCAACGATCGCCCGAATTTCAGAAAATTATTGATACTTATATTGAAAATCAAACTAAGTTCATATTTATTTCTCCTGAGTATAATGGTAGTTTTGCTGGTGTTTTAAAAGTGTTTTTAGATGCAGTTCCTCCAAAAATTTGGCAAGATAATAAAGCTTGTTTAGTGGGAATTTCGTCGGGAAGAGCTGGAAATTTAAGGGGAATGGAGCATTTAACCAACATTTTAAACTATTTAAAAGTAAATGTATATCATAATAAGTTACCAATTAGTGTAGTTACTAATTTGTTAAACGAATCGGGTGCTTTAGTAGATAATGAAACCCAAAAGGTTATTGATTTACAGATAGATGGTTTTTTAAGTTTTTAAACTCTTACACCAATAATTAAGATATCATCCACTTGTTCAAGGTTACCTCTCCATTCTTCAATAGTTTGGTTGAGGTTTACTCTTTGTTTTTCAATTGGCAATTTACTCATATCGCTTAGTAAAGTTCTGAAATTACCAGCCATGAATTTTTTTCCTTTTGGTCCTCCAAATTGGTCAGCATAACCATCAGAAAATATATAGATATGATCTCCTTTTTGCAATTGTATGGAGTTATGAGTGAAATTTTGTTTTTCTCCAACAAACATACCAATAGGGAATTTATCAGCTTTATATTGGATTAATTCATTATTTCTAACTATGTAAAGGGGATTAAAAGCTGCTGAAAATTGTAATTCTAAAGTTTTATGGTTCAATGCACATAAAGTCATGTCCATTCCGTCTTTAGTTTGTTTTTCAGATGAACCAGCATGAAGGGTATTTGCTACACCATCATTCATTTTATCCATAATTTGAGCTGGCTCTGTTAAATCAGTATTATTTAAAATATCTTTTAATAAATTATGCCCTACAATACTCATAAATGCTCCAGGTACACCATGCCCTGTGCAATCTACTGCAGCAAAATAAGTCCAATCTCCTTTTTTATCTAACCAATAAAAATCACCACTTACAATATCTTTAGGTTTATATAAAATAAATGATTCGGGTAGTAATGTTTTTACGTAATTAAGAGGAGGTAAAATAGCTTCTTGTATACGCTTAGCGTAATGTATACTATCTGTAACTTGTTTAAATAAGGTTTCTAATTCTTTGGTTTTTTCTTCAATTTCCTCTTTTTGCTTAACTACTTGTTCTGTTCTTTCAACCACTTTTTGTTCTAGAACACGTTCATTTTCAGATAATCCGTCACGCATTTTTAATAAAGCATGCCCAAGAGTATCATCTTCACTTAATGGTTTGTAATAAGCATTAAAATTACCTTTTCCTGTTTCATTAGCAAATTCAGTAGTACTTTCCATTGATACAACCAAACTATTAAGGGCTGTACCCATTTCACCTATTTCATCTGTTCTGTAACTAATGCGCTCTTTAGGTAAAATACCAACTCCCATCGACAACAACATTTTTTTAAGTTGCTGCACAGGCTTAGTAATGGATTGTGTTGTAAAAAAGGCAATTAATATCCCTCCAATTAATAAACCAATTCCTATTAATTTCACTAAACGCTCTAAAAAGTTAAAGGAAGTAAACATTTCTTTTTTTGTTAACTCAGCATTTTGCTCTTTTTGAGTTATTAAGGAATTTAACTGGCTATATAAAATTTTAATTTTATCTTGACTTTCTTCAAAAGGTGTAGTAACAAGGAATTTTACACTTACATCATCATAACTTTCCCAAGAATTTAAAGCACTCATAATTTCTTCTTGATATACCTTAAATAATCCGTCACTAAAATTAAAAGTTGTTTTTAGTTTTTCCTTCTCTTCTTTGGTCCAATCTTGCGATAGTTCCAATAAATTTGATTTAATAATTGGATAATCCTTGTTTATTAAATTACGCAAATCTTCTTTTGAAGGGTCATCATTTGAAGATTGGTTATAATACCATTTAGAAATTAAAGTTTGTGATTTTTGAAGTAAAAAGTTGAATTCTTTTAGACCTGAAACAGAGGGTGTAACTTGGCTTACAACCGACTCGGTTCTTTGCTTACTCTGAGTAACAGTAACAATTGTAAATAAAAAAGCAATTAGTGTTAAAAAGAGCAAAACTCCAAAACCTGTCCCTATTTTTCTTCCTATTGTAAACCTAAATGCCATATAGCCTCTATTTATTATTATTTAAGGCTTCTTTTTTACGTTTGAACTCATTAGATTTTGCCTCATCTAATAATGCAGAATAAATTCCTTCTAACCCTTCAATAACTCTTTTATCTTTAGGTTCTAGCTCATATACTTTAAGCATAAATGGCAATGATTGTTTAAACAATTTGGCTGCATTATCTTGTATTACATCAAGTTTATCAAGTTGAGCATCATAATCTAATTCATTCATTAAAGCAGCACCTTGATTATAATATAAAATCCCAAGATTAATGTTTGCTGAAATATTTTTTGGATCTAAATCTAAAACTTTTAATAGAGCTGTTTTTGCAATATCGCCGTAGTTTTTATTAAAATTATTTTTAATATATAAATCTTCAAATTGGCCTCCAACAACATTGTAGTATTCAATGTCTTTTGCTTTAAAGTCAAAACTTGGGTCAATTATTTTGTAATATTTTTTATACTTATTATAGAAAAATTCTGATTTCCCTGCATTTAACGA
>CALMMX010000264.1 GCA_937868545.1 uncultured Bacteroidota bacterium | reverse complement strand
AAAAGCTACGAAAATGCTTGAAAAAACCTTAAGTTTAAAACAAGATTATTTACCTTGTTATTATCAATTAGGGCAAGTGAATGAGAAATTAAATAATGAAAAACTAGCAATACATTATTATGAAAGTGGTATTATAATTGCAGAGAAGCAAGGAAATAAAAAGGCATTAGGGGAATTAAAAGAGGCTTTGTGGTTATTAGAAGATTAAAATGGATTATCAAAAAATAAACAATAAAAAAGTATTAGTTACTGGTGGAGCAGGATTTATAGGTTCAAACCTTTGCGAAAGTTTATTAGCTAATAATAACGAAGTTATTTGTTTAGATAATTTTTCTACTGGTAGAATGCAAAACATTGAACCTTTTTTGAATAATAATAAGTTCACTTTAATTACTGGCGATATTTGTAATTTATCTGATTGTGATAAGGCAATGATAGATGTTGATATTGTATTACAACAAGCTGCACTTGGTTCAGTTCCTCGTTCTATAAATGATCCAATTAAAACTAATGAAGTAAATATTGGTGGTTTTTTAAATGTGTTGGTTTCTGCTCGAAATGCAAATGTAAAGCGTGTTGTATTTGCAGCAAGTTCCTCTACATATGGAGATTCTGAAACATTGCCAAAGGTAGAAGAAATAATAGGTAAACCTTTATCTCCTTATGCTGTTACAAAATATGTGAATGAATTATATGCGCATGTTTTTGCATTAAATTATGGAATGGATATTATTGGGTTAAGGTATTTTAATGTTTACGGAAAAAATCAAGATTCAAATGGAGCATATGCTGCAGTAATACCAAAGTTTACTATGCAACTAATGTCCATGCAATCGCCTGTTATTAATGGAGATGGCACTAATTCTAGAGATTTTACATATATTGAAAATGTAGTTCAAATGAATCATTTAGCTGCAACAACAACAAACCCATTAGCAAAAGGTGAAGTGTTTAATACAGCGGTAGGCGAAAGAGCAGATTTAAATATGCTTACTAATTTATTAAAAAAATATTTAGCTGAATATGATAATAAAATAGGAGATGTTGCAATTACATATGGCAATGAAAGAAGTGGTGATATTCCGCATTCATTGGCCTCAATTGATAAAGCAAAAAATATTTTGGGTTATAATCCAAGCCATAACTTACAAGCAGGATTAAAAGAGGCAGTTGATTGGTATTGGAAAAATTTAAATGGAAAATAGCAACAAGTTATAGGTAACTTTTAGAAAAATGAAATTCTTACCACAATATTTAAAGACAGAATTCTATACTTATTATTCTCAAAAATCTGTTAGTGAATTAAAGTCTGACCTGAATGCTCTATTTGAAAATAAATGGTACGATTTTTCAGTAAATCTAAGTGGAGAATTTATTAATCAAAACGAATTTCAGGTAACTAAGAAAATCTCATTTGTTTTTTCAAAAAATGGCTCAACGGCTTCTACAAAACTAAAATGTAAACTCTATACAGACAACAAAAGCACATTAATTGATATAGCAGTAAAACCAAGCCCGCAATTATACGTTTGGACAATAATACCAGCATTGTTTGCTTTATTAATACTATATTCCATAATATTGCATTCGACAAATGACTTAACTGTTGGTATAATTATAATTGCTATTCTATTTATGTTACCATTCGCCGCAAGGTTTTATGGACAAGCAGCAAAAAATGAACTTAAAATGACATTTGCCGACACGTTTAAGTTGACCAAAGTGTAAGCTGTGTATTAAAAGCAGCCTATACCCCAACCTAAATCCCATTTGAGCATTCGGCTTTGGCTTTTTCAAAATCAGTAGACAATTGGTCAATTTTCGCTTTACAAAAGTCCAATAAACTTTTATCTTTAAACTAACATTTCGGTAGACAAAGTTTCAAACTCCAATAGGGAATTTAGCTTGCAATCGTTAAATTGCAATTCCTATTAAACAAACATCATCTATTTGTTCATAGCCTTTTTTCCAATCTTCAAAATAGTTTTCTATAGCACCTTTTTGATCGCTCATAGGTTTTTGATGGTGCTCTAATAGTAATTGGCGGAAATAGTTATATTTTAATTTTTTACCATGTGGGCCGCCAAATTGATCTGCAAAGCCATCTGAGAATATATAAATTTTATCTTCTGGAAATAATTTAATCTCATTATTTGTAAAAATAAAATCTTCTGAATTGTAATAATTACCAATTGGATGTTTGTCACCTTTAAATTTCATTAGATTATTATTGCGAATTATAAATAAAGGATTATAAGCGCCAGCAAACTCTAATGTATTTGTATCTAAATCAATAGCACAAATAGAAACATCCATGCCATCTCTAATTTTCGAATCTTCTACAGTTTGTTTTAAAGTATTACTAATGTTTTTATTTAATTGAGTTAGGATATCACTTGGTTTTGTGTAATTGTATTCATTTACAATTTGGTTTAATCCATTAAAGCCAATAATACTCATAAATGCTCCTGGTACGCCATGTCCGGTACAATCTACAACGGCAAATAAAATTTTGTTTCCTTTTCTTTCAAACCAATAAAAATCTCCACTTACAATATCTTTTGGTTTATAAAAGATAAATGAATTTTTAAAATGTTCCGAAATACTTTCTTCGCTCGGTAAAAATGCATCCTGAATTCGCTTTGCATATTTAATACTATCAGTAATATGCTTGTTCGATTCTTCAATAATTTCTTTTTGTTTTACAACTTCAAAAGTTCTTTCTTTTATTTTTACTTCTAAGTTCTCAACTAAGTTTGCATTTTCTAATGCAATAGCAGTATAGGTTCCTAATGTTTTAAGTATATCAACGTGTAGTGGTTTGTATGCAAATTTCTTAAAACTTTGAACTGTAATTACACCTAATATTCTGTCGCCAATAACCATAGGGCAAAATACCAATGAATCTGGCATGTCTCCTGTAGGCACAACTATTTTTTTTGTGTATTTATGGTATTCATTTACATTGTCATTAATGAAAATTTCTTTTTTATTTGTAACACACCATACAGAATAATTATCAATATTATCCATTGATACCATTAAGGTTGGTTGTTGCTCACCATTTTCTATTTCATATCTGTATTCAATTTGTTTCGTATCAGGATGATAAATCCTTACTCCAAAACAGTCTGCGTCCATTAACTGACTTACATTTTCATGTAATTTTTTGAAAATAGAATTAAAGTTTACACTTGAAATAATATGTTGACCAATTTCACTTAATAGTCGAGTATTAGCATGTGATTTTTCAATTTCTTCTTTTTGAAGAATCACTTCTTTGGTACGTTCTATTACTTTTTCCTCTAAACCTTTATATAAACTAGCATTTTCAATAGCGTTACCAACATATACCGAAAGATTTCTTAGTACATCAACATGGTATTCGTTGTATTTATTTTTCTCAAAACTTTGTACTGTAATAACACCAATGATTTTTCCTTTAGAAAACAGTGGCATATAAATCATTGATTCAGGCATTTCGCCTTGAACTGCTTTGTAGGTATTTGAAACGTATTTATTATATTCTTTCCCCCAATCATTAATAAAAAACTCTTTATTGTTTTTGAAACAATGAACTGCAGTTTTATCTTCGTCTAAATTATATGAAAAATTGCCTAGTTTTTCGCCTTTTTCAAATGCGCCAGAAAAGTAAATATCATTGTTTTCGGCTCTATATAATCCAATTCCAAAAATGGTTGCATCCATTAAAGAGTTCACCTGTTGGTATACTTTTCCAATAATATCTTCAACAGATAACGTGGATGATATTTCTTTTCCAATTTCGCCAATTAATTCGGTGTTTTTGAAATTTTCTTCAATTTGTTCTTTTTGTTTAACAACTTCAGTGGTTCTTGCATTTACTTTTTCTTCAAGGCTTTCCACTAAGTTTGCATTTTCTAATGCAATTGCAGTGTAAGTTCCAAGAGTCCTTAAAACATCCATATCAGAAGGCTTGTAGGCATTTTTCTCGAAACTTTGAACCGTAATAACACCAGTTATTTTTTCGCCAATCAACATAGGGCAAAAGAGTAGGGAGTTAGGCATTTCTCCTCTTGGCACAACAATTTTAGATGTATATTTATTAAACTCTTTTAAATTATCATTTATAAAAATTTCTTTTTTATTTGTAACGCACCAAACCGAATAATTATCAATATTACTCATTGGCACATTTACTGGTGCCATTAATTTCCCTTTTTCGTATGAATACTTATAGTTGATTTCTTGTTTTTCGGGATTATAAATTCTAATACTAAAACAATCTGCATTCATTAATTTTCCTACATTTTCATGCAGTTTTTCAAATATAGATTCAAAATTAATACTTGATATTATTTGCTGACCAATAATATTTAATAGCCTAGTATTTTCTTGAGATTTTTCAATGGCTTCTTTTTGAAGAATAACTTCTTTTGTTCTTTCTATGATTCGTTCTTCTTGTTTTTCATATTGCGTTGCATTTTCTATTGCTATAGCACAATACACTGCTAGATTATTTAAAAAATTAACTTGATACTCGCTGAACGCATTTTTATTAAAACTTTGAACAGTAAGAACACCAATTTTTCTATCAGATATTTTTAAAGGTATGTATACTATTGATTGAACTTCTTCACCAATTGTAGGTTGTAAAATTACTTTTATGTATTTGTTTGCTTCTAAATTATAATCACTAATTACAATTTGTTGTTCATTTTTAAAACAAACAACGGCTAACCTATTGATATCATAAATATCATATTCAGTTGAGCCAATTGTAATGCCTTTTTCAATATAACCTGGAAAAACTAATTTTGCTTTATCATCAGATATTACGCCAATACCAAAGCCTTTAGCATCCATAATATTACTTATGATTTTATAAACCGTAGTATTAATTCCTTCAATTGATAATTGAGAAATAATGGTTCTACCCAAATCACTTAATACTACTAAATCATTTGATAATAATTCTAATTGTTGATTTTTTTGATGTAATAAATCTTTTTCTTTTTCAATTTGTGAGATGTTAAATTGCATCTCAACAACTTTTAATTTCTGACGATTTTTTTCATTGAAAAATTCATCTTTACACGAAACATATTTTTTGTAATGTTCTATAAAACCATCTTTATCTGAAATACTTTCAAATAATGTTGATAGAGATAAATGTGCTTTATAAATTTGCTCTTTTGAATTTGATTCTGTTGCTACATTTAATGCTTCTAAAAGATATTGTTTTGAATTAGGATTATTATCAAATGATTTAGTAGTATTAAGTGATTTGGGTAGA
>CALMMX010000263.1 GCA_937868545.1 uncultured Bacteroidota bacterium | reverse complement strand
AAAGTATAGTTTTTTTGTTTTTTTGTTTTTTTGTTTTTTAAACACTAAAGCACAAGTAAACCTTGTTCCTAATCCAAGCTTTGAAGATACAGTTGGCGATTGTAGAAATGTTATGGCAATTACATCGTTATTTCAAAGCATTAAAAATTGGTATACATGTTTTTATGGTAGTTCTGTTGATTGTTACAATACTTGTGCAAATTCAATTAGTTATCCTTCTTGGTGTACTATACCTAAAAGTAATAGAGCATATCAAAATACGCATTGGGGTAATGCATTTGTTGGTATTGGTACTTATGATTTGTTATATTCTGGGCCAATAACTGATTCTGCATATATTTACTCTGAAAATGTAGCTGTAAAATTAAATCAACCATTAATAAAAGACCATTGTTATTACGGCGAATTTTATACGAGTTTAGGCGACATATCTGGTCAAGCAACTAATCAAATTGGAATGTTGTTGAGTTCCAGTATTTACACAACAACTTCTGGGAGTTTTACAAATACCATACAGCCACAAATACAGTGGGATACAACAAAATGTTTTACTGATACAATGAATTGGGTAAAAATATCAGGTATGTTTATAGCTCAAGGGAGCGAACAATATTTAACTATTGGTAATTTTAGAGATGGCATACATTTAAAAAAAACAATTGTAAATAATAGTGCCGGTAGTTGGTCGCGAATTACTTATTTTTTAATTGACGACGTTGCCCTTTACGAACTACCAACCCCACAACTAGGTTCCTTAAATTATACTACGTGTAATAACAGTGATAGTTTGGTATTAGGAGATACCGCAAGGTTGCAAACTACTTACCAATGGTTTGCTAATGGCTTACCCATAAGTACAAGTAATACAATAAGTGTAAAACCTACCCAAACTACCAACTATGTGTTACAAAGTACACAGTGTGGTGTAACCAGCCAAACCATAACTGTAACCTACAGCACCAATTGTGAGCCAGTAGTTATTACAGAGCCTGTAATACCCAATGTATTTACTCCTAATAATGATAATGTAAATGATGTTTTTAAATTTGAGTTAAATAATTCCAATTTGAAAAGTTTTAATGTTTATAATCGTTGGGGTAATTTAATTCATTCAACATTTAACATTCAACATTCAACATTACTTTGGGATGGGCGCACAACAAGTGGCATGGAAAGCACAGCAGGAGTTTACTTTTATGTTTTAGAATATACCGATGTAAATGGAGATACTCATAAAAAGAATGGATATGTAACTTTGATTAGATAAGGGACTCGAGAGATTGAAGGGACAGAAGATATTAATTCAATAGAAAATTACTAGTTTATTAAAAATAAAAATATAATGCATATGAGAAAACAGCTATTTATTTTATTTGTATTCATTCAGATTGGAATTAAGGCGCAATCGGTATGCAGTGTAACCGCTGCACCAATTGGTGAGATTTTTTATCCTTATACTACTTCTTCATCTACTGTAGATGTTGGTATACAGTATTTATGTGGACCAAATACAATATTGTATGATACTATGTTAGTATCATGTCGTGATGTTTTTGTTGACAATAATAGTACATTGTTTTTAAAAGCAAGTTGTCCGACAGTAGATCACATTTATTTAAAAAGTAATTGCACATTAAACGTATTAAATGGTTCAGCTGGTATTACAGGTGTTTGGGCAGAACCAGGCGCTACAATTAATAATTATGCTACTTCACCCTCGTATCATTTAAACACTGTTACTTGTAGTTCAATTATTTACCCTTATGTAAACTGTACAGTTGGTTTAAATGAAAAACAAATTAATTCATTTAAAATATACCCCAACCCAGCAAACGATGTATTTTATATAGATGCTAAAGTCTATAGTTCTATTGATATTAAATTATTTAGCATTATTGGCGAGTTTGTAATAGAAAAAACAATTGATAATATAAGTATAGGTTTAGACGTAAGTAAACTAGCCAATGGCATTTACGTTTACAAAGCATTTAATAATGGTTTAGAAATTAAAGTTGGTAAATTAATAATTAGTAAATAAATAATAAACTAATGTTGCATTTTTAACCTTACTTTATCTTTAACTTGTACTATTGTATTCTCTCCCAATCTTATGTTTATGTAATTATGCTCTACATAATTAGACTTTATAAGGAAAAAGTAAAAGAAATATATTTTTATAATTAATAATAATATAAATTGAGATATCAAATTAAAACGGCTACCATAATTGGTAGCCGTTTATTATTATATTAAAAGTAAGTTAGATTACAAGCCTACACCGTGGCAAGCTTTGTATTTTTTTCCACTTCCACAAGGGCAAGGGTCATTACGTCCTATTTTTTGTTCAACACGTATAGGTTGAGGCTTAGGGCGTTTTTGTTCTTGTTCTTCTTCGGTTGGTTCTTCACTTCTGCTTTCAGTTAATTTTTCTTTAGGCTTTTGTTGAACCGGTTGCTGAGTAAATTGTGCTTTTTGTAATTGTGGTTTCGATGTGTTTTCAACTGGTAAACCTCCTAACATTAAAAAAGAAATGATGTCTTTACTTGTTTTAGCAATCATGTCTCTAAACAAATTAAACGATTCTAATTTGTAAATTACTAAAGGATCTTTTTGTTCTAATGATGCATTTTGTACCGATTGTTTTAAGTCGTCCATTTCACGTAAGTGCTCTTTCCAACTATCATCAATCATTGCTAAAACAACTGTTTTTTCAAAAATTTGAACTAATTCTTTTCCTTTAGTATCATAAGCTTTTTTCAAATTAGCCATAATTTGAACCGTTCTAATACCATCCGTAAAAGGAGTAACAATGTTTTCGAAATTGTTATTTGGGTTTGTATAAACATCTTTTACAACAGGGAAAGCCATTTCTGCTATTTGTACCGATTTTGCTCTATAATGTTGTTCCCCTTGTTCAAATAATCGTTGTGTTAAATCATCTTCCTTACCTGTTGTAAATTCTTTTTCGGTAAACGGAGATTCAATTCCAAAGTGTTTAATACATTCAAATGTAAAACCTTCAAAATCTTTTGAACCATGAAATTCAGTAACTATACTATCAGCTACTTCATAAATCATGTTTGCAATATCAATACTAATTCTATCTCCCGCTAATGCATTTCTACGACGTTTGTAAACTACATCACGTTGCGCATTCATTACATCATCGTATTCAATTAATCGTTTACGAGTACCAAAATGGTTTTCTTCAACTTTCTTTTGCGCACGTTCAATAGATTTAGAAATCATAGAGTGTTGAATAACTTCTCCTTCTTGTAATCCCATTCTATCCATTAAACTTGCAATACGCTCGCTACCAAATAAACGCATTAAGTTATCTTCTAACGAAACAAAGAATTGTGAACTACCAGGATCACCCTGACGACCAGCACGACCACGTAACTGTCTATCAACACGACGACTTTCATGACGCTCTGTACCAATAATTGCTAAGCCTCCAGCATCTTTTACACCAGCACCTAATTTAATATCGGTACCACGGCCAGCCATATTAGTTGCAATAGTTACTGTTCCTGCTTGTCCTGCTTCTGCAACAATATCAGCTTCTTTTTGGTGTAATTTGGCATTTAATACATTGTGCTTAATGTTTCTTAATTTAAGCATACGGCTTAGTAATTCAGAAATATCAACAGTAGTTGTACCAATTAAAACTGGTCGGCCTTCTGCTACTAATTTTGCTGTAGCTTCAATTACAGCATTGTATTTTTCGCGTGTTGTTTTGTAAACTAAATCTTGTTCATCTTTACGAGAAATAGGACGGTTAGTTGGTATAACAACAACATCTAATTTATAAATATCCCAAAACTCATTAGCTTCTGTTTCTGCAGTACCTGTCATACCAGCTAATTTGTTATACATACGGAAATAATTTTGTAAAGTTACCGTTGCATAAGTTTGGGTTGCTGCTTCAATTTTTACATTTTCTTTAGCTTCTAAAGCTTGGTGTAATCCATCACTATAACGGCGGCCTTCCATAATACGACCAGTTTGCTCATCTACAATTTTAATTTGTCCTTCAGCAATTACATATTCTTGATCTTTTTCAAATAATGAATAAGCTTTTAATAATTGGTTTACAGTGTGAATACGCTCACTTTTAACACTAAACTCACGCATTAATTCTTCTTTGCGAAGAATTTTTTCTTTAGGATCTTCAAATGATTGTTTTTCTAAATCCGCAATTTCTCCACCTACATTTGGAATTACAAAGAAATGAGGATCATCAGTAGTACCAGTAATTAAATCAATACCTTTTTCTGTTAAATCAACTGAGTTATGTTTTTCATCAATTACAAAAAATAATTCAACATCTATTTTATGCATTTCCTTTTGTTGGTCTTGCATGTAATAGTTTTCTGTTTTTTGTAATAAAGTTTTTACACCTGGCTCACTTAAAAATTTAATTAATGCACCATTTTTAGGTAATGCTCTGTAAGCTCTTAATAAAGGTATACCTGCTTCTTTTTCATTTCCTTCTGCTAATAATCTTTTAGCATCTGTTAAACAAATTTGGAAATATGATTTTTGAGCAGCCAACAATTTTTCTACACGAGGTTTAAAATCCATAAACTCATGTTTATCTCCTGTTGGTGTTGGTCCCGAAATAATTAATGGAGTTCTAGCATCATCAATTAAAACGCTATCCACCTCATCCACAATAGCAAAATTATGTTTACGTTGTACTAATTCACTTAAATCTCTTGCCATGTTATCACGCAAGTAATCAAAGCCAAATTCGTTATTTGTACCATAAGTAATATCTGCTAAATAGGCTTGGCGTCTTTCGTCAGAGTTTGGTTCATGCTTATCAATACAATCAACACTTAATCCATGAAATTGAAATAATGGAGCATTCCATTCACTATCACGTTTTGCTAAGTAATTGTTTACGGTTACAACATGCACACCACGTCCTGATAAAGCATTTAAAAACACTGGTAATGTAGATACTAAAGTTTTACCTTCACCAGTAGCCATTTCAGAAATTTTACCAGAGTGTAATACCGCACCACCAATTAACTGTACATCGTAATGAACCATGTTCCAAGCAACCTCAGTACCTGCAGCATCCCATTTGTTTTTCCAAATGGCCTTAGTTCCATCAATTTTAATATTATTGTAACGAGGAGCAAGCATTTTATCGAAATCATTTGCAGATACTTCTAACTCTTCATTTTCAGAAAAACGACGAGCTGTATCTTTTAAAATAGCGTATGCTTCAGGTAAAATTTCGTTTAATGTTGCTTCAATAGTTTTAGTAATTTCTTTTTCTATCTCATCAATTTCTTTGTACAAATCTTCTTTTGCATCAATATCCATATTCGCATCGCTATCAATACGAACTTTAATATCGTTTATTTCTGTTTGTTGTGGTTTAATAGCATCTTGTATTTTTTGCTTTAAAGCATCAACTTTAGCACGCAATTGGTCGTTAGTTAAGTTTTTTAAAGTTGGATAAATTTCAAGAATTTTATCTACTTGGGGTTGAATTGATTTTATATCTTTTTCAGATTTAGTACCGAAAAACTTTTTTAAGAAAGTTAACATAGTTTATTTAAATTTTAAGGTAACGAAAATACTAATTTTATGCGTATGAAAAGCATATTTTTTGCTAAATTATTAGACATTTAAGAATCTCAAATTATTGCAAAATGGCATTAAATGGAGAATAAAATAATTTCATTACATTTAGAAACACTAAAATTTTAAATATGAAGTCAAATTTTATAATTCTTTCAGTTTTATTTACTGTTTTAACTGCTGTAATTGGATTTTTTTACAATTGGGTGTGGCTATTGTTTATTGTAATTATACCAATAATTGTTATTGGAGTAATTGATTTAGTGCAAACAAAACACTCCTTACGACATAATTTTCCTGTATTAGGAAGAATGAGATGGATGGCTGAATGGATGAGACCAAAAGTGTATCAGTATTTTGTTGAAAGTGATACAGACGGCGCACCGTATAATAGATTAAGCAGAAATGTAATTTATCAAAGAGCAAAAAAGGAAACAGACAGTACGCCTTTTGGAACTCAGTTAAATGTGTATGAAACTGGTTATGAATGGTTAAATCATTCTATTGCACCATTACATCACGACCAAGTAGACACAAATCCTAGGGTTTTGGTGGGAAATGAAGATTGTAAACAGCCTTATTTAGCAAGTATTTTTAACGTAAGTGCTATGAGTTTTGGAAGTTTAAGTAAAAATGCCATTATGGCTTTAAATGGTGGCGCTAAATTAGGTGGTTTTGCTCATAATACTGGCGAAGGTGGTTTAAGTCCTTATCATTTAGAACCAGGTGGTGATGTTATTTGGCAAATTGGTACTGGTTATTTTGGTTGCCGAAATAATGATGGATCTTTTAATTACGACGCTTTTAAAGAAAGATCTAATTTGCCTAATGTAAAAATGATTGAAATAAAACTAAGTCAAGGAGCAAAACCTGGACATGGTGGAATTTTGCCAGCTTCAAAAGTTACCGATGAAATAGCGAAAATTAGATTGGTAGAAAAAGGTAAGGATGTATTATCACCTCCATATCATACAGCATTTTCTAATCCTTTGGAACTTGTTGCTTTTATTAAGAAATTGAGAGAGTTAAGTAATGGTAAACCTATTGGGTTTAAATTATGCATTGGTCAAAAAAGCCAGTTTATTTCTATTTGTAAGGCAATGGTAAAAACTCAGGTTTTTCCTGATTTTATTACTGTAGACGGGGGCGAAGGAGGAACTGGAGCAGCACCCGTTGAATTTAGCAATTCCGTTGGTATGCCTCTAAGAGATGCTTTAGCCTTTGTTTATGATACATTAAATGGATATGGAATAAAAAAACACATTAAAATTATTGCTTCGGGTAAAGTGCATACTGGTTTTGATTTGGTTAAAAATATTTCTTTAGGGGCAGATATGTGTAACGGAGCAAGAGCAATGATGTTAGCCTTAGGATGTATTCAAGCGTTAGAATGTAATACTAATAAATGCCCTACTGGAGTGGCAACTCAAGATGAAAAGCTATCAAAAGGACTGAATGTAGATGATAAAAAAGTAAGGGTTTCAAATTATCAAAAAGAAACTGTTAAGGCAGCAGTTGAGCTTATGGCAGCAGCTGGCATTAATCACCCAGATAGGTTACATCGTTCTCACATTTATAAACGTGTAAGTGCAAATCAAATTCAAACTTATGCCGAAATGTATCCTTATTTATTAAAAGGCAGTTTACTTGATGCTCCATTTCCAAAAGGATGGGAATTAGATGTGATGCAGAGTAACGAAGAAACTTTTGATACAGCATTAAAATATGCGTAATTATTTTTGTGTATTTTAGTAGTAACTTAAAGAAGAATGAGTAAGTCAAAAATAGTTATATTGTGTTTGGCAATAGTTTTTAATTGTTGTTTTATTCCTAAAAAAGGTTTTACACAGCAGTATAATTTTAAAAATTATTCGGTTGAAAATGGCTTACCTTATGTAATTATTTACACTCTATTTCAAGATCAAAGTGGATACTTATGGAGTGGTGGTTATGGTGGAGCAAGTAAATTTAATGGAAAAAAGTTTCAACATTTTTCTCCAAAAAATGGTTTATCAAATCACTATGTAAATTCAATTACTCAAAATCAAAATAGTGAAATAATAATTGGAACAATTGATGGATTAGCTGTTATAGACTCCAAAAGTTGTATTGTTAAAACAATATTTAATAGTAAAAATGTATTACCAAGTAATAAAGTAAATGCAGTTTGTTTTGATTTTAAACAAAAAACGTGGATAGGAACTAATGCCGGTTTATGCTATTTAGAAAATAATAAAATATTTATTTACGATAAATTAAAAGATGTTTCCATTACTTGTTTATTTAATTCAGTAAATAATGGTTTATGGGTTGGAACAACTAAAGGTCTTTTTAATATCCAAAATAATAAATTAACCCATTATTCCGTTAATGAAGGACTATGTAGTGATGCAGTTAATTGTATTTCATTTAATACATTAACCAATGAAGTTTTAATTGGTACACAAAATGGCTTATCAATATTAAATCTACCAAGCAATAAAATATTTAATTACCATGTAAGTAATGGATTATTGGATGAAGTTGTAAACACTGTAACCTGTTCTGAAAATGGTGTAGAATGGATAGGTTTTAAGAATGGATTAATAAGCTTTGATGGTAAGGAATTTAGTTATTATAATATTAAAGATGATAATAATTCAAGTAACATAATTTCTTTACTAATTGATTATGAAAAAAATCTTTGGATTGGCACACACAATGGTATTTTTAAATTCAGAGGAAAAGGATTTGCAAGTTACTCTAAAAATGATGGTATTGGAAGTTCGTTTGTTTATCAAATTTTTAAAGATAAGAGTGGAAGTTTATGGATAACTACCGAAAACAATGGAGTTTTTAAGTTTGAGAATGGCTATTTTAAAAAGTATACATACAAAGATGGATTATTAGACAACAATTCTAAATGTGTTTTACAAACCGATGATGGTACCTTGTGGTTTGGAACATCAACAGGAATTTCAAAATTTAAAAATGAAAAATTTTCTAACCTAAGTTATGGAGCCTTGTTTAAATTACAAGGCCCAATAAATTGTTTGTTTCAAGATAATAGCAAAAATATTTGGGTTGGTGGAAAAAATGGAGTGTGTTGTTTTAAAAAAGTAAATGATACGTATTTGCCAATATATTTTAAATTACCTACCAATGTTTCCGAATACAATGTATGGTCAATTAACCAAGATTTAAATGGCTCAATTTGGGTTGGAACATATTTAGCAGGTCTTTTTAAATTAGAAGGCAATCAATTTGTAAATATGAGCTCAATTACTGCTCAGGCACTAGAAAATGTGTTAGAAATAGAATTTGATAGTTTAAATAATTTATATGGTGCTACTTTAAATGGAGTATTAGTGTATAATTTAAAAAGTAAACACACGAGTTTTATAGCAGAGAAAGATGGTTTAAATTCTGAGCTTGTTTATGCTATAAAATTAAGTAATAATAAAAAGTATTTGTGGGCTGGTACAAATCAGGGAATTAATAAAATTAATATTCAAAAAATTAATGAGAATGTGTTTGATATTTTATCCTATAGCAAAGCTGATGGTTTTGAAGGAGTAGAATGTAATTCGCATGGTATATATGAAGATGATTTATCTAATGTTTGGTTTGGAACAGTAAATGGTTTAATGAAATACACTCCTTCTGAAATTAAGTTTAATGATAACCCATCTAGAACCACCATTTCAACTATTAAGTTAGGCTTTTTAGATACTTTATTAGCAAACAATTCTATCCTAGATTATAATAATAACAATATAAGTTTTGAGTTTGATGGTATTAGTTTAACTAACCCCGAAAAGGTGTTGTATACTTATAAATTAGAAGGATACGATAAAAATTGGAGCCCAAATTCAATTCAAAACTTCGTGAAGTATGATAATTTACCAGCTGGCACTTTTGTATTTAAAGTTAAAAGTTGCAATAGCGAAGGCATTTGGAACATAGAACCAACATCATTTACTTTTACTATTAAACAAGCCTATTATAAAACATGGTGGTTCATTTTGCTTTGGGTGGTAATTTTAGCTGCCATTGTAATTTTAATTTTTGGAATTAGGCTAACACAAATAAAACGCAAACAACAAATTGAGTTTGAAAATAAAGTTGAAATTTCAAAATCAGAGTTAAAAGCTTTACGTGCGCAAATGAATCCGCATTTTATTTTTAATTCATTAAATTCAATTCAGCATTATATCTTAAACAGTAAAGGAGAAGAGGCGGTAAGGTACTTAAGTAAGTTTGCTAAATTAATTCGCATCATATTAAGTAATTCTGAAAAAGCAACTGTAACTATTAATGAAGATGTTGAATCTATTATTTTGTATTTGGAGTTAGAAAAAATGCGTTTTGATAATAAGTTTAATTATTCAATTACTATTCATCCTGGCGTTAATGCCGATTACGATGAAATTCCTCCAATGTTAATACAACCTTATTTAGAAAATGCAATACTACATGGCATTAATCCTAAAGAAGGAAATGGCTTTATAGATATTGATATTAGTATTGTTGGTCAATTTATAAAACTAACGGTTAAAGATGATGGTATTGGAAGAGAAAAAGCTCAATCATTGCAAAGCCTTCAACCATCTGCCCGACATAAATCTTTAGGAATGAAAATTACAAAGGAGCGTGTAAGAATATTAAACAATCTGCATCAATCTAATTTAAATGTTACAGTAACCGATTTGTATGACAGCGATAATAAACCATCTGGTACACAAGTAGATTTATTTATTCCTTATATGAATTAATTATTTAATTCTTCTCTTTTTCTATTTATTATACTTTTTCTTAAATTTAGGTTAAAAGTTTTATTTTTCCATTTTAAGTTTCTTAAAAATACAAATATGTATAAAAACTATTGTGGCTGGGGCAAAGGCTGGAATTAAACAAAAAGGAAATTTTGTCATTTCTAAAATTCCCTGAGTATTTGTATCTATTGCTTGTTTGGTAACAAAAAAAGCACTTAGAATTACACTCACAATATCCCAAAAGCCAATGATATTCCATATTAATGTTATTTTTTTGTAGTTTTTACTTTTTTGGTCAATTAGTCTTGCAACGTAAATAGCTGTTAATGCAGCAAAAATATCTCCAATGCCACCAATTAATGCAAATGACTTTGGTAATATTTTATAGTACCATCCAATAATAAAAAATATTCCAACAAGTCTAAAAATATGTATTCTTACTAAACTCGATAATTTTACATTTTCTAAAATTTGCCAAAATAATTTTGATCTGAAAATAAACAGAAAATAGAATAAGGTTAAGGGGATAGCCGTAAATAGTAATACTCTTGGTGGCAGGGTGTTTACCTGAAAAATACCAGTAGAGCTCATTATCATAACATATAAATAGTAAATGCTATAAAAAAGTAATACTGCTTTAGGTAGGATTTTTGCTTTATTATTGTTGTTCAACGTATTGTTTTCAACGCCTTGCTTTATAACACTATATATTAAATAGATTGGAATAAAGAAGCTAATTAAACAAAGAATTGAAATCCAAAGCGGTACCGAGTTTGTGAAAATTTCCATAATAAAATATATTTAGTTAAACAATGATACAAAAGTCGGTTTTAATAAATCATTGCTACTTGCCATTTGGCAAGAAATTATTTTATGGTAATTTCTTTTCTAATTCTGCTTAAAGAGCTATCAGTAATTCCAAGAAAAGAGGCTATAATTTTTAATGGAACATTTTGAAAAATATAAGGGTGCTTTTTCATTAGAGTTAAATATCTAATTTCAGCTGTATCTTTTATCATTCCTAACATTCTTTCATGTAGGTTTGAATAATTTGTAACAAGCATCATTCTACCAAATTCTCTAAATTCGGGATATGTATGAAAACAAATTTGGACTTTGTCATAACTCATTTTCCATAACTTACAATCAGTAAGGCATTGATAATTTTCGGAATTGGGTTGTTGCTTAAAAAAAGAAAGAAAATCATTTACAAAACAAGGTGCCGAAAAAATATTTGTAGTAACCTCTTCGCCATTATTATTAAAGGTATAAGAACGAATATAGCCACTTTCTAATATGAAAGTATCTTTACTGATTTTGTTCTCTTTTATTAATAATTCATTTTTGGGTATATCAATAGGTTCAAATTGTTCTGCAAAAAATGCTGCTTTTTCTGCAGGCATTGGTAAAACAGATATGATGTATTTTTGTAAAAGTTCTCTATTCATTTATTGGAATGTTGTTGATTTTTTCATTACACATTGATTTTGATTACAATCTTTAAATTTAAAATAAATGTAATTCTGAAATTCTAGTAAATCATTATAAGAAAGTATTAAGAAATAAGTTTAGTAAACTAATCAAATTTAAAATTTAGGACAACTCACTAAAACTTTTCGGTTTCTTTTTCTTTTTTTTGCAATTTCATATATTACAGAAACCTCATGAGCTCCCATGGATGTGGCAATGCCAAGCTTTGATATAGTTATGTCATAACTGTAACCCACTCTTAAATTGTATTGAGCCAATTCAAAACCTAATAAAACTGCAATACTTTCATTACTAGTATATGTTGGACCATATTTTTTTAATGGCAATCCTCTGTACCATAAGCCAACATTTAATGGTAAATGAAAATAATATATTCCAATATCTAATTGGTCATATCTTAATTCGTGTCTGTAATTAAAAGCAGGTGAAATATATTTTTGTAATTGCGTTTTACTTTTTTGTTCAAATATAAAACGGTATCCACCATGTAAACTAATACTAACTGGCAGTGGTACTCTTTCGCCAATAAGGCTAGCATTTGGTTGCGTTAAATGTTTTGCACTTAAACCTAACCAATATTCCGTTGAATTTAATAATGCACCTGCGCCAAAATCCATGTAGTTTAATGGTTCGTAATTCCCTGCTTCTAATGATACAGATGAGCCTGTTGCAATTTGATCATTAAAACGTAATTTATTAAAGTCTATTCTTTTCATATTATATGAAAGATTAGCGCCCATTCTTATTTCAGAAAACTTAGTTATTTTAAAATGATAAGCATAATTTACACCAATTTGTGTATGTGTTAATCCCGCTGTTCCTGATTTATCTTGAAATACCAAAACACCTAAGCCACTATTTAAATCTGAAATATTATAATCATAACTTGCCATCATGGTTTGGTAAGTTTTACTTACTCCTGGCCACTGATTTCTGTAATTAGCTACAAACCTGTGTTCGTATGTATTACCAGTAAATGCAGGATTTAAATACATGGGGGCAGCATAAAATTGCGTAAACTGTGGGTCTTGTGCTTTTGCCGAAAAATAAAAACACACTGTTAATACGGTTAAAATAATATTTATAATTGCTTTAATAATTCTTTATTTCTTTTTAGTTAACATTAATATTATATCGTCATCAGATTGTTCATTAGCTATTGGTTCAATATCTAAAATCATAGTTTGACATTTATCTTCTTCAATAATTGCTTTGTAATTTTTTAATGGATTAAGTACCAGTACAAATTTTCCTGTTTTTGCATTAGCATTGTAAATGCCTACCACTTGTTTACTTTCAATATCAATTAATGTTATTTTAGCTTTACTATATTCATTGCCAACTTTTACATAGCCATGTTTTACTTTCAAATCATTATCACCAAATCGTGTATCAATGGAGTAAATATCATTTCCCCCATAAGTATCAGATTTAATTGATGAATAATAGCCTCTTGTACCACTTACATTGAGTACAAAAAAATTATCGTTATTAACAGAGTTTACTGGAAATCCTAAGTTTTCTGGCACTGTATAAACATTTGTTTCAATTTCTGAGGTTGTTTTAAAAATATCGTATTCTCCCATTGTATTATGGCCTTTAGAACTAAAGTATAATGATACTCCATCTGGATGCAAATAAGGAGCATCTTCATCTTTATCTGTATTAATAACGTTTCCTAGGTTTTGTGGTACCGACCATTTTCCATTAGGTAATTTTTTTATTCTATAAATATCTTTTCCACCAAAACCTCCAGGTTTGTTACTACTAAAATATATTACACTTGTATCTGTACTAAAGCATGCACTTGTTTCTACAAAAGGTGTATTAATTTCTGGCCCAAGTTTTTTTGGTTCACTCCAGCCATTAAAATCAGTATGTGTAATATATAAATCACCTGTTACCATATCAGCAGATGTTCTGTATATTATCATTTGGTTACCATCAAAACTCATAGCTACGCAAGCATCATGGGTATTGGTATTTATTGGAGCTCCTATGTTTTTTGGATCACCCCATTTACCATCTGGTGTTTTTTGACTTATATAAACATCCTCGTAATAGTTGTCATAAACATCTTTTAAATTACCTGTACTGCCAGCTCTTCTTGATGTAAAAAATAAATAGTTTTCGTCTGGAAAAAGTAATGGAACATAATCATCATAAATAGAATTTACTTTATTACCTAAATTTTTAATGATAGAACGATGTGGAGCGTTTGTAAATTCTTTTGCATTTTTGCTACAAGAAAGGTAATAATCAACTTCTTGATTAGTTATCTTTCTTTGTTTTTCGGGCATTGATTTATACTTAGTGTAATAATTAATAGCCTCATCAAAGTTTGACGATAAATGTGAAATTTTACCAAAGTAGAACTGTACTTCGGGTACTTTACTTTTGCTTAGTTTTATTAAATTAGTGTAAATAGAATCTACAGGATAATTTAATTTTAATTTACTAATTGCTAAATTCAAATTAGCTATTTCATGCAACGGATCAATGGAAACAACCTTGTTGTAAGATTTAATGGCTTTTAAATAATCCTCACTTTCAAATAGGATATCTGCTTCTTTTAAATCTTTTACATAAAGTTTTGAATTAACTTTAACTTGTGCCAAAGCATTATTGAGATAAATAATTAGAAATATGAATAGTACTTGTTTCAATTTTAAAAATAGTTTTTATCTTAATAATAATAAATCACCCGATTTATTTATTTTTTTACCGTCAATTGTTGTTGCAATTATTTTCCAAACATAAACATCTTGTGTACACATTTTGCCTTTGTAGTACCCATCCCATCCAATATTTACATCTTTCGAAACAAATAATAATTCTCCCCATCTCGAAAAAATATTTAATTCATATTTATCTATACCTCTTAATACAGGATGAAAAACATCATTGTTTAAATCATTACTTCCAAATGCGCCACCATTACCACCATTTGGATTTGGAGAAAAAGCATTTGGCACGTCTATATCACTTTCTAATTGTGCAATAATTTTTGATGGTAATTCAAACGTATCTTTGCAGCCTCTATTACTTGTTGCAATTAAAGTAATTTGATACGATCCAGCATTTTGATACAAATGAGATGGATTACTTTCAACTGAAGAAGTGTTATCTCCAAATTCCCAATTAAAACTAGTGGCACCAGTAGATAAATTAGTACAATTTACGGGATCATTTGGCACAAAAACAGTGTTAGGGTTTGCTTGGAACAATGCAATTGGCTTAGGGAAAACTTTTATCACTTTTGTTGATGTATCTTTACAACCATAACTATTTGTACCTATTAATTGAACGGTAAAGGTTTTATCAGCTTGTGAATTATTATAAAATGTATTACAAACACTACCCGTCATGGCAACATTGCCATCTCCAAAATTCCATTGGTAACTCGATACGCCAATTATTGGAGGAAAACAAACAGTTAATGCGGTACAACCACTATCTGGATTTGAAATTATTGTGAATTCAGGTTTTGGATAAATATTTATTGGTACAATTAAAGTGTCTTTACAATTATTTACAGAGGTTGCAATTAATTGAACTGTGTTTGTAATAATTGAAGATGTAGTATTTATAAATTGATGAGTTGTATTTGTAGCAGTAGAAGTACTAGTTCCAAAATCCCAATTATAAGTTAAAGCACCACTAGACGTATTAGTAAAAGTTAATATTTTTGGTGAACAACTAGGTGTGTCAACTGTGAAATTTGCCTTTGGCTTAAATAATAATAAAATTGGTTTTGATACAGAATCTCTACATCCGTTTGAAGAAATTGCAACTAAAGAACATGTGTAACTTTGATTACTAGTGCTACTGGCATTTGTATAAGTATGCGAAGCGTTAGTTGTGGATGCCGTAAATCCATCTCCAAATTTCCATAAGTAACTTGTTCCGCTTGTGCTTGTATTAGTAAATGTTATAGGTAATGGCGAACAGCCTACAGTAGGTGTAAAAGCAAAATTTGATATGGGGTTAGCAAAAACAATAGGATATCCATACGTTGTATCAATACAAGAAAACGCATTTGAGGCAATTAGCTGAACAGTATAGGTTTGATTAACAGTTGTGGTATTAGTGAAAACATGCGTTGGGTTTGCTATGAAAGATGCAGGACTTCCATCACCAAAATCCCATTGGTATGTTACTGCACCTAAAACTGGAGGGAAATTTATACTTAATGGAGAACAACCAGTATTTGGAACCATTGTAAAATTAAAAATAGGGCGTGGATAAGCTGTAACTGTTAATTGCATGCTGTCTTTGCAACCATTACTACTAGTAGCTACTAATTGAACCGTATATATTTGAATAACTAATGTTGTATTTACATATGTATGAGAAAAAACACTTGTGCTAATACCGCTGCTAGAACCATCTCCAAAATCCCAATTATAGCTTAGTGCTCCAGTTGAACTATTGGTAAAAGTTGCTGCCACTGGCGAACATCCAGCTAATGCATTAGTTGTAAATAACGCTTTAGGTTTTGGAAATACAGTAACTACAGCTGTTTTTGTATCGCTACATCCTAAAGCTGTACTAGCGGTTAAAGAAACGGTATAATCATTATTTACAGTTAATGTATTGTTATAAGTACTGTTTGTATTTGTTGCTGTGGATGTACTTAAATTTCCAAAATCCCAAAAATAGCTTGTTGCATTAATTGAGGTATTAGTAAAATTAACAGATAGAGTAGGGCATCCATTTATTGGAGCAAAAGTAAAATTGGATGTAGGTTTAATATTAATGACAATTGGTTGTTCAAGAGTGTCGCCACAATGTGCTGTATTTACAATTAATTGAACTGTATAGGTATTTTGTAAAGTATAGGTGTGGTTTGGATTTTGAATACTTGCTGTTGCAGTAGGTGAAGCGTCTCCAAAATTCCAGTGCCAAGTTGTAATTGGGTCTGATAAGCCAAAAGTAGAATTGTCTGTGAAACTAGCAACCGATCCCACACAAGCTGCTGTTGGTGAAAATAAAGCAACAGGTTTTGAGTAAACTGTTATTGGTGCAGTAAATGTATTTACGCACGTGTTAGCTGCCGTTACTGTTAATGAAGCAACAAAACTTCCCACACTTAAATAATTTTGAGTTGGAGGTGTACTTCCAACAAAGGTATTCCCATTTCCAAAATTCCAATTCCATGCAACAGCGCTTGTAGATAAATCTGTGAATGCGGCACCAATTATTTGATTACAACCTGTATTTGGAGTAACACTAAAACTGGCTGTTGGTTTTGGTAAAATAGTTATTACTACCTTGTCAGTATCAGTACACGCAGCACCGCCACCACCAACTAAAGCTACTACCGAAATAGTATAAGTTCCTGGTAATGCATAGGAATGAGATTGTGGGCCAAATGGTCTGGAAATAAATCCACCACCATCACCAAAGTTCCACTTATACAAATACCCAGTAGCACTTGTATTTGTAAATGTAATATTAGCACTTTGGCATAAAGGACCAGATGGAGCAATTACACCAGCTGTTGGCGGATTTACAATACTTACAATAATTGTTTTTGTATCAACACCACATAAATTACTATCTTGTAATTGAACTGAATAGTTACCTACAGATGGATAGGATATGGTATAAGGTAAGGTTGGTGGCCATGGTACCCAACCAACTATAGAATCATGCCCAAGTCCCCAATAATTTCCGAAATTCCATTTTTCTTGCCTTTGGAAAGTATTTCCTTGTGGTACACAGTTTCTATTTGTTGTATTATTAAAAGTAAAAGTATTATCTGGCCAACATTTTACAAAAGCAGAAGGTGTAATGGCTGCAACATCTATATCGTAAATTTGTATAGGAGTAAACCTTGCAATAGTTGGGGCAGGTGTACAGTAATTTTTAGCGGTTAAGGTTACAGTGGTAGTACAAGTTACAGTTCCTCTTAAGTATGTATGAGATAAAGTTTGCCCCGCATTTGTATAACTATAAACTGATGTTCCAGTTCCATCACCAAAATCCCAAGTAAAAACGGTAGTTTCAGATACATCTGTACTCGAATTGGTAAATAATAAGGCACTTGGAGCACATGCTGTTGTTACACCGCCAATAGGAATTTGAATAGATGCATTTACTGGTTTTTCCATTACAACTACCCCAGTCATAGTACATGAACTACTAGGAATTGATAGTGTTACAATAAAAGTATCAATTGCTGCAGAATAGTTATGTGGTACTATTGTATTGGCGATGTAAGAACTACCAGATGTAATAGGAGAACCATCGCCCCAGTCTATTGTATATGCTCCCCAACTTGAATTGGAAATAAAATTGAGATTATAAGCACCACCTGTACAACTAATCCAATATGGGTGGCTTGATAAATTTCCTAAATAATCGTATATCTGAGGACATGCAGCTTTAGTAGTTTTTGAAAGAAAAACAACCAAAAAAATATATAAATAGCGTTTTAGCATATTATTTAATTAAAAAAAACAGGTTCTATAAGCCGGGTTCTGTATTCTGCAAGCAGAACTTTCATCATTTATCTATGCAGCCTACCCTCTCTAATATAGCCTAAGCTATTGTGGCGAGCAGCCACAAAATTAAAGTTTACATGGCCTTACAACATAAGAGGTTTGTCCTATTTAATTATTACTAACTAAACATGTGAGCTCTTACCTCACATTTTCACTATGACCCCAATTTCTTGAGGCTACTTGGTTTTCTGCGACACTATCTGTTACGTGTTATTCCTAATTACGTACCCACTTTTTCAAATGGCATATTGCTCTGTGTTGCCCGGACTTTCCTCCCTTAAAATAAAGAGCGATGAAACAAACCTGTTTTTTGTTAAAAATACTAAATCTATGTTAATTGTAAGTTATTTATCAAAAATAGTTTTAATAAATTATAATGAGATTTTATGAACTCTATTTATAGGAATTACAACGCCTTGTTTTAAAATAACTCGTTTATCTGTAACTCCCCATACTGTAGTTTCTACTAGCTTTCGCGAAGTATCATCTTCAAAGTAAATTTTAATTTTAGTGTGTTCCAAATTCCCTAAAGATAATGCCCTATTAAGCTCAGATTCACGTTCTTTTATAAGGTTATTGTCAGTTAAAACTTCTGTTTGAGGGAATTTTAGGCTTTCAATTTTTTCTTTTTCTATATTTTCAAATGTAGTGGTCATAAAAATGAGTGTTTAGGTTAATACTATTAATATTAAACTTAATAAGAAGCAGAAAGGTTACGCTAAATGTTAAAATTATGACTTTTACTTTTTAACAAGTAATACAACGTTTTCAACATGAGCAGTTTGTGGAAACATATCTACAGGTTGTATCTCTTTTATTTCGTAATGCTCCATCATCATTGCCAAATCACGAGCTTGAGTGGCAGGATTACAACTCACATAAACAATTTTTGGAGCACCCACTTTAAGTAATACAGCAATTACATCTTCATGCATACCAGCACGTGGTGGGTCAGTTATTATTACATCAGGTTTACCATGAGTATTAATAAATTCTTGGTTTAATACATCTTTCATATCACCAGCAAAAAAACTTGTGTTATGGATATTATTAAATTCCGAGTTGTTTTTTGCATCTATTACGGCATCCTCAACATATTCTACTCCTACTACTTTTTTTGCTTTTTTAGAAACAAAATTTGCAATTGTTCCAGTGCCTGTATATAAATCATAAACTACCTCATTACCTTGTAATTGGCACAAATCACGTGTTATTTTATATAATTCATAGGCTTGTGGAGAGTTTGTTTGGTAAAAAGATTTTGCCGAAATTTTAAATTTTAAACCTTCCATTTCTTCGAAGATGTGATCCCTTCCATAAAAAGTAATAATACTTAAATCTTGTAAAGTGTCGTTTCCTTTTTGGTTAATTACATATTGTAATGAAGTAATTTGTGGGAAGGTAATTTTTAAATGATTTAGCAGTAATTCAATATTTTCTGGTTGATTTTCAAAAAATTGAATTAGAACCATAATTTCTCCA
>CALMMX010000262.1 GCA_937868545.1 uncultured Bacteroidota bacterium | reverse complement strand
TGATTTTCCATCCTTTTAGTTGTTTGGGTGACAACCTATTTCAGGACGAGAGAAAATCATAAAAAAAAGCAACATGAACATTATAGAAAAATTAAATTGGAGATATGCTACAAAACGCATGACAGGTGCAAAAGTACCACAAGAAAAAGTAGATAACATTATTGAAGCAATTCGTTTATCGGCTTCAGCTTATGGTTTACAACCTTATAAAGTCATTGTAATTGAAAATGAAGAGTTAAGAAAAAAATTGCAACCAGCAGCATACAATCAACCTCAAATAGTTGAGTCGTCTCATTTATTAGTATTTGCACCTTACAGTAATATTACTAAACAACATATAGAAGATTTTATTAACTTAAATATAGAAGTAAGAAATGCACCAGCTGAAAGTTTAAGTGGTTTTAAAGCAATGCTAGAAGGTAGTCTTTTAGGGAATTCTGAAGAAACTAATTATAACTGGGCTGCACGACAAGCTTATATTGCATTAGGTACTGGGTTAGTGGCTGCTGCAAATGAGCAAGTTGATGCAACTCCAATGGAAGGATTTAATCCTGCTCAGTTTGATGAGATTTTAGGATTAAAAGAACAAGGTTTAAGAAGCGTTGCTTTATTAGCATTAGGTTATAGAGATGAAGCAAATGATTATTTAGCTAAAGCAAAAAAAGTAAGAAAACATACTAACAACCTTGTAATTAATCATAAATAATGAAAAAAGATAAAATTGTATTTTGGGTAAGCACAAGTATTATTAGTTTAATGATGCTTTTTAGTGCTTCACAGTATTTTATGAATCCTAAAATGGCTGGAGCATTTGTCCATTTTGGTTTTCCTAATTATTTTAGAATTGAACTTGGTATTGCAAAAATAATAGGAGCAATTGTTTTATTAGTTCCTCAGTTTCCTACAAAAATAAAAGAGTGGGCTTACGCTGGATTCGGAATTGTATTAATTTCTGCTTCTGTGGCACATTATGCATGTGGCGACCCAATGGCTAATGTGATTACACCAATTGTTTTATTAGGTATTTTACTAGTTTCTAATGTGTATTTAGGTAAAATAAAAAATTAGGAATCAAATTTCTGTCAAAAAGACATAAATAACTTTTTGGATTAATGTTTGCTTTTAAATGCTAGTAAACTTAATTTAGTAAAAGAAAATAAACAATTAAAAAATAAAGAAAATGGCATTAGAAATTACAGACGCAAACTTTGAAGAGTTAGTATTAAAATCAGACAAACCCGTATTAGTTGATTTTTGGGCAGAATGGTGTGGACCATGCAGAATGGTTGGACCAGTAGTTGAGGAATTAGCAAAAGAATATGATGGAAAAGCTGTAATAGGAAAAGTAAATGTAGACCAAAATTCTAAAATTCCTGCAGAGTTTGGTATTAGAAATATCCCTACTTTATTATTTTTTAAAAACGGACAAATGGTTGAAAAACATGTTGGTGTAGCTGCTAAAGCTGTTTTAGCTGGTAAACTAGAAAGTCACATGTAATAAGCATTCTAACTATTGCAAAAAAGGGAACAGATTTTTATCTGTTCCCTTTTTTATTTGGTTCTATTTTAATAGAATTAGTCTTTAATGAATTTTTTAGTAATCATTTTTGTTCCATTATAAACTTGAACAAAATAAATACCTTTAGTGAAATTTTGAACATTTAAAGTGGTTTGATTTGTATAATTAGCATCTTGTATTAATACAATTTTCCCTAATGCATCACTAACAACAATTTTTCCTAAGTGTGTATCAGAAATTATTGCTAATTCAGAAGTTGCAGGATTTGGAGCTAAAAATACTGTTGTTGCAATTTCTTGATTTACAATTCCAGTTGTTGTAGCAGGGTTTACAGTTAAAAACCAACTTGCTGAACCTGGGCCAGCACCCAAAGGCGTAGTTACAGAAACGTTTGCTGTAATTGTGTAATTTCCTGCTGTACCTGTAGCTGGTGTACCTGTAATTAAAAGACAGCCACTTGCACCACCTAACATTGCACCACCAACAGGATTTACTGAATAACTCAAGCCAGTTGGCAATCCAGTTAACGATGTTAAAGTTGCCGATGAAATAGGCACAGTTAATGGACTAATAAAAACAGTTGACCCAATTGTTAATTGAATGGTTGTATTATATGGACTTAACACAGTAGCGGAAACTAAAGTTGAACTTGGAGTAGGCACTGTGCAATATCCACCAGTTGAACTTGCTGTACAACTAGGAACAATGGTGCATTGAGCACTCATTTGAATTAATGCCCCAAAAATTAAAGAAGCGAATAGTAAAGTTTTTTTCATATGTAATTGGTTTAATATATTTAATAAAGTTAAACGTTTTTTTGTTTTTTCACGAAAGTAATTTTACAAAATTTAAAAAGCCTCTCCAATTATGCTGGAGAGGCTTATAACAACAAAAAAACAAAACTCAAAAAATCAAAAGCAAACAATTATTTAAATGAAAATCTCAACATTTTTTTCTTCTAACATTTTTTTAAGATTTATTAAGGCATAACGCATTCTACCTAAGGATGTATTTATTGATACGTTTGTCATTTCAGAAATTTCTTTAAAGCTCATATCATAATAGGTTCGCATAATTACCACTTCTTTTTGGTCGGCAGGAAGTTCGTTTACTAATGAACGAATTTGCTCTTTAAAAAGTTTAGTTTCCTCATTATCTTTTGTATTTGATACTTGTTCAGGAATTATGTCAAAAATGCTAGTTTCTTCCCCTTCTTCATTAATAACATAAGAAATGCTTGGCATTTTTTTAGTTTTACGAAAATGATCTATTATTAAATTTTTGGCAATCCTTAAAATCCAAGGTAAAAATTTGCCTTCTTCGTTATATTGCCCTTTTTTTAAGGTTTGAATTACTTTAAAAAAAGTATCCTGAAATACATCTTCAGTTAAAGATTTATTTCTAGTTATTAAATAAATATATGAGTAAATGCGACGTTTGTGCCTACGAACAAGCTCAGACAAAGCTTCTTCATTACCATTAATATAATTACTAATTAACTCGTTATCAGACAAAAGTTTAACAGACATACAACTACAATTAAATTGTTTAAAAAATAAAATTTAAGTAGATGTCTATGCTATATGATATGAGTTTAAATGGTTAATTAATACTAAATTACTAAAATTGGAGCTATTAAGATGTTAATTTGGGTGAAACTATCGTTTGAGTTATTAAAAGAACGATCCTAGCACGTGAAGTAATTTATCAATTTGGCTATGCCATAATAATCTTGCTGATTCTTCTTCAGATTTACTGTCGGCGAAATCAGTAATTATTAATGATATGTCATTGGTAAGTTCATCTTTTTGAGTTCTAAATTCAAAATAACTACCATCGTTTTTATCTAACCATTGGTATCTAATAAAAGTTGGAGGCACTTCCTTAACAAGTTTTGCTTGCTGTACTTGACCTTCCCAATTAAATGTAAACACTCCATCACGGATCATTACAT
Source organism: uncultured Bacteroidota bacterium (assembly GCA_937868545.1). Taxonomy (GTDB): domain Bacteria; phylum Bacteroidota; class Bacteroidia; order B-17B0; family Aurantibacillaceae; genus UBA4416. The sequence goes on along the minus strand of CALMMX010000262.1, from coordinate 4,911 downwards.
CATCGCAAAACCATTCAGATAATCCACTTTCAGTGCTTACAAATTCAAAAACCATATCTTCTGAAGCTCTAATAACAAACTCCATTTCAAATTTACCATTTGGTTCTTTTACAACTTTTTGTTGAACTGGTTCTGTTTGTCTGAATGTAGTAGGCGCCACAATAGGTTTTTTAACTACTACTGGCTTTTCTTTTTTAATTTTAACTGGTTTTTCTGCTTTAACCTTAGGTTCTTTTACAACTACAGGTTTTACAACTACTGGTTTAACAACTTTTGCAACTACTGGTTTTGCAGGTTTAGCCGTAGCTTTTTTTGTTATTACAGGTTTTACTGCTTTTTTAACAACTTTGAGCGGTGTATTTTTTTTAACAATAGCTTTTTTTACTGGTTTTGCAACCTTTTTAGGAGCTACTGTTTTTTTAGAAACTATTTTTTTTGCTACTACTTTTTTAGCTGGTTTAGCAACTTTTTTTACTGGTTTAGCTACAACCTTTTTAACTGCTTTTTTAGCAGGCTTTGCAATTTTTTTTGCAACGGGTTTAGCTTTTACAACTGGTTTAGCCTTTACTGCCGCTTTTTTCACTGGCTTCGCTTTTGCAACTGGTTTTGTCACTTTTTTAGAGGCAACAGGTTTTACTGCTTTTTTTGCAACTACTTTTTTAGTTACTTTTTTCGCTGTAGCTTTCTTATTTTTTGACGAAGCATTAGTTTTTTTCGACATGGCTTTATTATTTTTTTCGGAAATATATAAAATAATATCTTTAAAAAAACAATTTTTTTTACATTTTTTTGAAAATCTTTAAATTTTGCTACACTTTGCCTGCAAAACCAAGTAAAAAATTACCTTTGCGCATATGCAAAATGTAATAACACTTCTACCTGATAGTGTAGCAAATCAAATAGCGGCTGGAGAGGTTGTGCAAAGACCTGCATCTATTGTTAAGGAGTTACTCGAAAATGCTATTGACGCAAAGGCAACTTTTATTAAGTTAATTGTAAAAGATGCGGGTAAAACTTTGGTTCAGGTTATAGATAATGGGATTGGAATGAATCCTGTAGATGCTCGTATGGCATTTGAGCGCCATGCTACTTCTAAAATAAAAATAGCGAAAGATTTATTTAAACTTCACACAAAGGGGTTTAGAGGCGAAGCATTGGCCAGTATTGCAGCTGTGGCCCAAGTAGAATTAAAAACGAAGAGAGAGGAAGATGTAGTTGGGCAATTGGTTGAAATTGAAGGTAATAAATTTATAAGACAAGAAGAATGTCAAACTCAAACGGGAAGTTCGTTTAGTGTTAAAAATTTATTTTTTAATATACCTGCACGCCGTAATTTTTTAAAAGATGATAGTGTGGAATTAAAGCACATTATTGATGAATTTGAAAGAGTGTGTTTGCCACATCCTACTATTCATTTTCAATTTTATAGCAATGGAAATGAAATTTATAACCTGCCTCCAACCACAACAATTGAACGTATATCGGGCTTATTTACTAAAAACTTACAAGTTAAATTAGTTAATATAAATGAAGTAACTGATGTTGTAAAAATAACTGGTTATGTTGGAAAACCCGAAAATGCTAAAAAAAGAAGAGGTGACCAATACTTTTTTGTAAATGATCGTTTTATTAAAAGTCCTTATTTGCACCATGCCGTTGCAGAGGCTTATAAAGATTTAATTTCGAGCGATTCGCACCCAGCTTATTATTTATTTCTTGAAGTAAATCCTCAAACTATTGATATAAATATTCATCCAACAAAAACTGAAATAAAGTTTCAGGATGAAAAAATAATTTATGCGTTGTTGCACAGTTCAGTTAAGCGTGCTTTAGGAAAAGCCAATGTGGCACCTAGTTTGGATTTTAATAGTGAAATGAGTTTTGAAATTGATTATACTAAACAAGTTGTTCAACCAACGGTTACCGTAAATCCAAATTATAATCCATTTAATAATACATCTGAAACCAAACAACCAAGTTATAGACAGCCAACCGAAACCAATTTGCAAAAGCATAATAAACAAAATTGGCAAAGTCTATATGAAACATACACACAGCCCGAACAAACTACTGAGTTAGATAAGCCAACTTTTGAGCAGGAAGTAGAACAAAAGCAATTGTTTACTGAAAGCAGTTTTGAAAAAAAGTTCCAACTCTATAATAAGTATATAGTTTGCGCTCATCAAAATGGGGTATTAGTTATAGATCAGCAAAGGGCACATGAACAAATTTTGTATGAGCATTATAAAACCATTAAAAATTCAAATAATGCCTCTCCGTGCCAGCAAATATTATTTCCAATAACAATGGAATTAACTCCAAATGATTTTGCATTAATTAATACATTAAGTGGGCATTTTAGTTTATTGGGTTTTGAAGTAGAAGAGTTTGGAAAAAACACCATTGTTGTAAGAGGTACTCCTGCAGAATTAGGAGAATTTAACACTCAGGAGATGATTGAAAGTATACTTGAAACTTATAAATTGAATACCTTTGACACAAAAATGGATCCTTTTGAAAATTTATGTAAAAGTATGGCAAAAAGTGCATCTATAAAATATGGTAAACAATTAGAAGCAGAGGAAATGAGTTTGTTATTGGAGAATTTATTTAATTGCGAAAATCCTTTATACAGTCCTCATGGTAAACCAATTATGATGGAAATGAGTAAAGTTGATTTAGAAGCTTTTTTTAGAAAATAAATACAAATGAGTTATCAAGAGTTTAAGCCCAGACAATTTCAGCAATTACCGATTGTTGTAAAAAACATATTGATAATAAATGTAGTTTTATTTGTATTGAGTAGGTTTGTGTTTAAAGATTTACCATTTGATCAGTATTTAGATTTACATTATTATAAATCTTCTCTATTTAAACCACACCAATTTATTAGTTACATGTTTATGCATGCTGATATTGGGCACATTTTTTTCAATATGCTAGCAGTTTACATGTTTGGGTCTATTTTGGAAAATTTATGGGGTTCAAAAAGGTTTTTAAATTTTTATATTTTATGCGGATTAGGTGCTGCAGTAGCGCAGTATATCGCATTTTATTACCAATCAAATCAATTAATTGATTCTATTTCATTACAATATCCTACTTCTGATATTAGTGAGTTTCAAAGTCAATTATATGATAACATGACCTGCTTAGGCGCATCAGGTTCTGTATTTGGTTTGTTAGTTGCATTTGCCATGATGTTTCCAAATACATATTTAAATATTTATTTCTTTGTACCTGTTAAAGCAAAGTATTTGGTTTTAGGTTACGGTTTATTTGAAATTGTAACTGGGTTTTTAAACCGAGAAGGAGATAATGTGGGACATTTTGCTCACATTGGAGGTTTAATTGTAGGCGTTATTATTATGCTAGTTTGGAAACGAAATAAAACTTTTTTCTTTTAATATTTCTATGTCATTTTTTCAGAATTTATCTTTCGAACTGCGTAAACAAGGTACTCTAACATTATTTATAATTATAAATGCTGTACTTTTTTTATTTATAAATATTAGCGAGCATATTTTTTCATTTCCATTGCAAAATTATTTGTTTTTGCCCATAAACTTTTATAATGCAATCTTAAAATTTTGGACCATTGTAACCTATATGTTTTCGCACGAGCATATTGGGCACTTGTTTTATAATATGATACTATTATATTTTAATGGTAGATTGTTTATTGGAATATTATTAGAAAAACGCTTTACGTTTGTGTACTTATTAAGCGGAGTTTCGGGCGCATTATTTTTAATGATGTTTTCTTTTTTCTTAAATCAAAATTTAGAAATGGCTGCTATAAGTGGAGCTTCTGCCGCTACATTGGGAGTTATTTCGGCGCTTGCAATTTATACACCCAACATGCCAATTAGTTTATTTGGAGTGTTTGAAATGCAATATAAATATTTTGCAATTCTAATTTTTGTACTTTTTACAATCATTGATTTTAGTGTCAATACTGGGGGAAAAATTTCTCATTTTGGTGGTGCATTTTTTGGATTATTTTATGGCTACATGTTAAAACAAGGAAAAGACTTATCCTTAAAATCATTTTATTTTAGCCCTAAAAAACCAAAGTTAAAAGTTGTACATACTAACGCAAAATCAAGTACTCCAAATTCAGCTTCACAACAACAAGTAATAGATGCAATACTAGATAAAATATCAAAAACGGGTTATGAAAATTTAACAAAAACCGAAAAGGAGATCTTGTTTAAATTTTCCCAAAAAAAATAATTCTAAATATTGAATATTATTCATAAATTGTATTCTGAAATTTATGAAGACCTGTTTATATACATTTATTTTATTTTTAGTTTTCACTAATGTTTTTTCTCAAACGGCAAAACATTATGATATAGATGTTGCTGATGAACATTTCGAACATAAAAATTTTCTAACGGCATTACCTATTTATAAAGAAATTTTAAAGAAGGATAAAAATAATGTTGAACTTCAGTATAAAATTGCACAATGTTATTTAAATACAAACATTAATAGAACTGAATCTATTAAATACCTTGAGTTTTGTTCAAAGGAACCTAAAATGGTTACTGAGGTTTGGCTTAAATTAGGTACAGCATACAGATTGGCAGATAAATTAGATGATGCTATTGGAGCTTTTGAAAAATATAAGGAATTAGAACCTAAAAAGAAAAAAATTGCAGATCGTGAAATTGAGATTTGCAATAATGCAAAAACATTGATGTTAAATCCTGTAAACGTTTCATTTACAAATTTAGGTAAGGAACTAAATTCTGAATTTGCGGATTATTATCCATTTGTTTCTCAAGATGAAAATTTTTTAGCGTTTACAACTCGTAGAAAAGGACAAACTGCCTCTCGTCCTGAATCTGATGGATATTATGCTTCTGATGTGTATACTTCTAAATTGGCCGATGGAAAATGGAT
>CALMMX010000261.1 GCA_937868545.1 uncultured Bacteroidota bacterium | reverse complement strand
ACAGATTTTAAAAATTGAGAAATATTAAAAACATATTACCAATTTCATTTTTGCTTTTTATTGGCATTCATGGTTTGTTATTTTTTGTATTAAAAAAGGAACCAATAGATTTTATTCAAAATAAAGAAAATGCAACACTGCCAGTTTATGACACAAATGGAGTAACAGTTTATTTTAAAAAATGGTTTCATTATATTGAAGATCATTTTCCTTTTAAAAATGATTACATCTCTCTATCTAATAAAACGAGAGGAATTATTTTAAATTCGTTTAATGCAAAAGATAAGGTTGTATTAGGTAAAAACAATTGGCTTTATTATAATGCCTGCATTTATGATGATAATGGTTTAAATGAATTTTGTGGATTTAATAAATGGGATACACAGCAACTAAATAAAGTAATAGAAAATCTAAAAACTTTAAAAAAGTGGTGTGGTAAAAACAATATTAATTTTGAAGTAATTTTATGTCCTAATAAACAAAGTATATATCCCGAATATTTACCAAATGTTTATGAAAAAAATTCAGATAATAGGTATGAACAAATTACAAAAGCATTGCCAGACATTATCAACTTAAAATCGATTTTCCAATCAGAGAAAACAAAAAATCCAAAGCAATTATTATACTATAAAACTGATACTCATTGGAATGAATATGGTGCTTGGTTTGCTACAAAAGCATTACAAGAGAGATTACTAGGTAGTTTTCCTTTTATTGATGATTTATCTTATACATTAAAAGACTCATTAGTTAATCATGGTAATGATTTGGCTAATATGCTCTCACTTAGTAATAACTATTGCGATACATTTTGTATTGTGAAATTTAAAAACAAAAATCCACAAAAAATCAACCACCTTGTAGTTGTTTCCGATTCATTTTTAGGTTCAATGGAATCTTCATTAAATCAATTATTCACAAAAATTACAACTCGGCATTTATATAATGATGGAATTCCTTCCCCACAATATTTACTTGAAAATAAAACAGATGTGTTTGTTATTGAGCTTGTTGAAAGGTATAAAGAATTACTTACAGGAAATATTAGTCCTGATTATTACAAGTAATTTACTATTTTGGTAAATGAGTTAATGTTGCTAATGCAAATTTAATTTCCGAATATGTAAAATCATCGCCTAAATTATTTTTTAAATCTCCTAATTTAAATTCACTGTTAGATTTATAAACACTTAGAAATTGGTTATACTTTTCTTTAGATAAAAATTGCTCATATGGAATCATTCCTAAACTAACATAATGCATTAAATGATTTTCAATAGTTTGAGAGGTCATATTTCTAAGCTTAGCTATTTCCATTAAATTATTGCCTTCCTTATACAATTTAAACGATTCCTCTTTGGTATTTGGTTTTGGGGCTTTTGAAACTTTATCAATCTTAGTTTTTTTAGTTTTGACTTTTATAACGTCATCAGGTTTTTTAGTAATTTGAATGCTATCCCTTATTGTTAATAATCTATCATTTTGATTAGATTGCAAGGTCAATTGTTGCTTATTAAATTCAACATTATTAAGCAAATTATATAATATCAAAGAGATTTTTTCAATTACTTGTATTTGTTTAAAAACATAACTTTCGAGCTCCAATAACTCAGTTAAATATGTTTTAATTTGCTTTTCGTTTTTTAATGTTTCAATTAATATTAATATACTTTTTGAAATTTGTTTTAATGGTGGAATAAAATAGTTCTTCGCTGATTGGTTTCTATCATTTAACTTAATAAGTAATTCATCTTTTTCATTTTGGAAAATACCCATTAATTGATTCAAAAATTTATCGGCATTTCCTTTTATTGATTCAAAATTTTGAAACCACTCTTCAGCTAAATCTTTTTGTTTTTGCTTATTTGAACGTTCTTCAGATTTATCATAACTCTCCAAATGCTGTTTTATTCGGTAATTGAGAATACTAAAATCATACGCTCTAATTAATTCAGTTTGTAAAAAATGCTTTTTTTCAACTTCAATAATTTCAACAATTTCATTATTTAATGGTTTGTTTTCTGCATAATTTACTAAAACATTATCTTGTTTAATGGAAGAAATTTCTATTGGTGCAGTTAAAACCAAACCGTTTAAAGATTTCAATCGCGATAAAGCAACATAAACTTGTCCTGCGGCAAAAGCCCTATTTACATCTAAAATGGCTTTTTCAAAAGTTAATCCTTGACTTTTATGAACGGTTATTGCCCAAGCCAACTTAATAGGAAAATGGGTAAAAGTACCTATAACCTGCTCTTCAACCGTATTAGTAACTTCATTTAATTCGTATTTTTTATTTTCCCATTCGTATTTTTCAACTTTAATAGGATGGGGTTTATCTTCAAATTGTACTTCAATTTCAGATTGATTTAAACTACTTACAACTCCAATTTTTCCATTAAAGAATAATTTATTCCCACTCAAATCATTCTTAACAAACATAACCTGACTGCCAACTTTTAATTCCAAAACTTCTTCTAAAGGATAAGTATTTTCTTTAAACTCACCCTCAATTATTGCTCTATAAAAAAATGATTTCCCTTTTAAATTATCTAAAGCAGTTTTATTTAATACATCTGCTTTATTATTATGTGTGGTTAGAGTTATAGTGTTTAAAGCTAAAGCTGGATTAAAATTTGGCTTATAATATGAATTAAGTAATTCAATGTCGTTTTTTGTAATTGTATTATTTCTTAAATTATTTAAGAGATTAATAAATTTATCATCAGATTGTCTGTATATTTTATCTAATTCAATATAAACAGGCTTGTTATTTTGCAAAACTTTAGCATCAAAAAAATACACACTTTGATAGTAATTTCGCAAAATGAACCATTCTTCGTCTCTCACAACAGGAGGCAATTGCATTAAATCACCAATAAATAATACCTGAACTCCACCAAAAGGCATATTTTGTTGGCGTCTAATTGATTTAAGAACAAAATCTATAACATCAAGTAAATCTGCACGTAACATACTTACTTCATCAATTACAAGTAGTTCTAGTTCTTGTAACAATTTACGTTTTTGGTTATTCATATTTAAATGCTTAACCATTGTGTAAGGAGTATTAATTTTTGTTACAACATTTTCAATTTTATAACTACTATCTGGCACAAATAAACCAAATGGGACACCAAATTGCGAATGGATTGTTACACCTCCTGCATTAATTGCAGCAATGCCAGTTGGAGCAACAATTATGGCATTTTTATGAGTATGTTCAATAATATTCCTTAAAAAAGTGGTTTTACCAGTACCTGCCTTACCTGTCAAAAAAATTGATTTATTAGTTTGATTTATGCAGTTTGCTGCTAATTGTGCAGGTGACAAATTTGATGATTCCAATTTTACTTAAATAATTAATCAAATATAATTTTAAAAATCAAAAAATATATAATAATTAAATTATTTGATTTTTAAGGTTAAAACTTGATTTTATTGTTTTTACATTAATCCATATCAATAAATTCATACAATTTATAAGCAGATTTATACAATTCATAGTGATTTTAAAAATAACATAGAATTTACTATGAAAAACCGTTATTTTTTATATCTTTAAGCTGTTAAACCTTATTAAAACAAGTTAATCAACTAAAGTTTGGTTATATTTTAACATATCATATAAAACTGAAAATTAAAATATGAATACATTAAAAACACTATATAAAACTATATCATTAAATAAGATAAATTTACTTTTATCTATATTTTTAATAATATCATTAAAATCCTTTTCAAGTGGATATATTACAATTTCCTCTACGGTTCCAAATACAATAACTGTTTGTGGACAACCAAAAATATTCAACATTACTATTACAAACCCATCTTCTTTTAACCTAACTAATGTAACATTTAGTGTAAATATGCCTTCTGGAATTAATTACCAAATAGGCTCAATTGTAAATGGAACTGTATTAACAACATCTCCTTTAAATGCACCAAGTTTTAGTTTAGCTAATATCCCTTCATTAACATCTATAACAATATCATATACTGCATCGGCAAATTGCGATGTATTAAGCCATCTTTCATTAGGTTTACCAATTGAAAACTATATTAAAGTTAACTATACAGCTGGATTAACCACAACCTTTGATACCCATACAACATCCACCTACATTGTTAAACAACCTAACTTATCTATAACAACTATTTCTAACCAAACCTATACTGGAACAATTGGCGGTACTTTTACTCGTTGTATAACGGTAGTAAATGGTAGTACGGGAGAATTAAGTGGGTTTACACTAACTGATACACATGGTTCAGGAATACAAGTTACTGCTGCTTCTCCAGGGACTTGGTTACCTGGTGTAGGAACTGAAACTTATGTATTAACAGGTGCTGATTTTACAACAATTGGAAATGGAAATACTTTATTTGAAGTTGGAGAAAGTATAACAATATGTGAAACAATTAATATTTTAAATTGCTCATCAGTAAACTCAAACTTTATTGCTGGATGGGGATGTAATTCTCAAATTTGCCAATATTCTAGTTCTAGTGCAAACGTTGTATTTCCTAACACTGTTCCAAATCTTGTTTTTACACCTACATCCTCTGAAAATCCTTGTTTAGGAAGTGGTAACGTTAGTCCGCAATCTTTACAAATTAAAAATACAGGTTTGGGACAAGCTGTAAATACCCTTGTAGATATATTTAACTCCTCTGGCACTGCTGCAGTTTGGAGCGGTGAATGGACAGAAATAGATGTTGCTAGTATAACAGTAAAAATTAATAACGGACCTACTTTACCATTTGCTATTACAAGTAGCACAGCAAGTGCTGGTTATTCTTGTTTATCAGCGGGAGCTAAAGCTGGTGTTACATTAACATTTCCTACCATAAACGCAGGTGATTCGGTAAGAATAAGGTGGAATACTAAAAGTTGTTGTAGTACAACCTATATTTTTGGATGGGGATTTACTGCAAAATATAGTAATATATGTGCTAATAATTATGTTCAACCATTTACATGGGGCGACGTTTATAAAACATTACACATTACCTCATTAACCAATAATGGTTCACCTTCTACATTATCTTCTGGTGAAACGGCAACATTTAATTATATGACTACTGGTTTTGGTTTTTCATATCCATTTACCCCGACTTCCACATGGAATGTTACATATACACTCTCACCTTGTTACACTTATTCTCCCGGAACAATTAAAATTTTAAACGCAACAAGCCTTTCTACATGGCTTCCTACTTCAGTAGTTCAAGTTGGAGATATTGTTACAGCTACATTTAGCGGTTATATGTTTACATTAGAACAGGCTCAATTTTTAATTGATTTAACTGGTAATTGTAGTACATGTACAAGCGGCCCAGGTGTAATTAAAATGGGGATTTCATATACACCTGTTTCGAGTTGCTCTTGTACTATTCCTTTAGTTACAAATACCTTTCCTTTAAATTTAGTTTGCCCAATAACATGTGAAGGACTGAATTTCAAGAAATATAGAATAATGAGAACGAGCTACGGTATTGCTGATAATGATGATAACGGAGTACCTGATATTGCTGGAGTTTTAGATTTTACTAAAATAAAAAGAGAAAGAGCTATGTATGGCGATACCATTACATCTAGTTTTTATGCTAAAATTAAAACGAGTGTAACTCATCCAAATTGGCAATTTTGTTATGCTAATTCCACTATTACTAATGGAAATAATTTAACCTCAATAGGTGGTAAATTAAAAATATACAGAGCAGGAAGTTTATTAACTACTTGTACAATAAATTCTGTAACTGCCGTTGCGCCTGCTGCAACATTTAAATATGATTTAGGCTCTACCGCTCTAATTGCAAGTGGTGGAGTTAGTGCAGGTTTTGTATATCAAGATGATGACTCATTAATATTTGAACCTCAATATAAAGTAACAACAAATATTGGAGGAAATATTTTCCCATGTGCTGTTACCAATTCATTTGTGGTTTCTGATATTGCAAATCCTGTTAGTCCTGCTAATATATTTTCATGTAATACATTTGAAGGAAACTTCTCAATAATTGGATATTATTATACAAATTGGGGACCTGATACATATACAGTAAGCAGCTGTGGGCAAAAAAACATTACTCAAAACTATTATTTATCTATTGGTCCGTGTTGTTCAAATTATGCTGGTGGTAATTTATTTCCTTTTGAATATAGGCAATGGGCTACAATTAAGCGATTAAAAGTAATTGTTCCAACTGGCTATAAATTTGTTTCTGCAAATTTTAATGAGATTAGAACCGCTGGTACATTTGCTGGCATATCATCTCCTTCCTATACTTTGGCTCCCATTAGTGTTGCTACAAATACGTTAATATTTCCAGTGGGTAGTTATTTTGCTGGAAGTACCCCTACTATTATGCCAAGTGATGATGGGTTTTATGGTACATTAAATGTTGTTATTGAACCAAGTTGTGAAGCAGAAGGTACTGTTACAAAAGATATAGGTTATGATTGGTTATTTCAATCTTCAGGTTTTTTACCAACAGACTCTGCATCTAGTACATCTTATGTTTCAAATCAAGATAATATCACCTATTACAAACCTGATATTTTATTACAATCTACTCTTCCAAATATAAATGCACTTACAAACAATGTTATATGGGACATTTCATTATCAAATACCACAAATTCTGATGCTTACTCAACATGGATTGCAGCCACTCCAATATCTGGTGTAACTATAAATACCGTTGTTGATTTGGCAACTAGTGCTACGCTTACTCCCGTAGGTGGAATATATCAAATAGGATTATTACCTGGTACCGCAACAAAAAACTATAGATTATACGGCACCTATACATCCTGTTTGAAAGACAGTATTATTATTGATGCTGGCTGGAACTGCCAAGGTTACCCTACAAGTGTTGCTACATATCCGTGTATAACAAAAAAATTAAAATTAACGGTAACACCATTAACTCCATTATTAGTTACTAATGTTATTACACCACCAACTGTTATTAATTTATGTGACACTGCAGAATATGAAGTTATTGGTTCAAATATTCAATTAGGAAGTGCTTACTCTTTAACATTAAGTGTTGTATTACCTTTAAGTGTTTCTATAATACCAGGAACATCATTTTTAGCATACCCAACCTCTGGTCCATACATAAATGTTAGTGATCCAATTTATGCAGGAGGTACAACTTATAACTATATTATTTCTACACTATCACCAAGTATTGCAGCACTTGGATTGCCAGGTATATTGAGTACTAATAATTCTGTCAAAATTAAGTTTAAAGTTGTTACTAGTTGTGGTTATATATCTGGTAGTTTAGCGAGTTTCAGTTTCTTTGGAAAAAGTGGTTGTGGAGCGTCTACTGGGCAATTAGTTTCATTATCTTCACAATTAGGAATCACAGGAGCATCTGCACCATACTTAACAGATACACGATTAAGAACAACATTTATTTCGCCTTGTAATAATTTTTCAGTTTTAAGAATTTCATCCAAAAACCTTGGTGCATTAGCATTTGGAAATACAGATTCAATTAGAGTAAAACTACCTTCTGGTGTAACTTTTGTTTCAGGTTCATTTGCAGGAATTCACAATGCACCTATTAATCCTGTGCCAACAATTTTTACTCTTACTGGTCAACAATATCTTACTTGGAAATTACCATTAGGAGTAGCTGCAAATGACAGTACTGTTTTTAATATCAATTATGTTGGTGATCCAAATATTTTAAATTGTAACATATCAAATTTTGAAGCTTTAACTACAACTAGTTCAGCATTACTTTGCACACTTACAGGAAGTTTATGTGGCGTAAATGTTATAACGGGTGGAGATACGTTACCCGTATTTACATTTAAAAGCTATTTAACAATTTCTAGTCCAAGTGGTTATTCCGTTCCAAACCCACCATCAGGTGAAATTGGATATATTAATTTCACCATTAATAATACAGGTGAAAATTTAAATGCAAGTAATACAACTGTTATTAGTTATTATAATGACATAAATTTAAATGGGGTGTATGACGCAGGTGATGTTTTAATCACTCAAGATATTCAAAACATAGCTATTCCAAATGGTGGTACTTATGCCTATAGTTATAGTTTAAGCATTCCATCTGGAGCAGCATGCCATATAATTGCTGTTTTAGATACTGCATTAAATCCTTGTTCCTGTACTCCATCACAAACCTTATTAACCTTACCTTTAAAACACTTTGCCATTGATACTACAATTTGTGCTGGACAAACTGCATTACTTGGTTACGCCCCTATCACAGGTTATACTTATTCTTGGACTCCAGGCTTAAATTTAAGTTCAAGTAGCATTTCAAATCCTATAGTTACAGGTGTAAACATAAGCACATCACCAATTACAACAACTTATATAGTAACT
>CALMMX010000260.1 GCA_937868545.1 uncultured Bacteroidota bacterium | reverse complement strand
ACCAATAAAAACTTCAATTGTTTCAGGCTGGACTGCTATTGCAAATAATACAAATTATAATTATTATTCTACTTCAGTTTTAACTATTACGCCAACAGTAAGCGGTATAGTTTATTTAACTTTTAATTCTAGATATAATTTTAATTTAAGTTTACAAAATAACATAGCATTTGGTGTAAAAGTAAATAATACTGGTGTGTTACCAAGTATATCAACTATATTTGATTCACAGGCAATTGTTGGTTGGGCTACTGTTCCAGCGGGGGCAGGATTTGGTGAAATACCTATTTCATTTACACACACTTTTACAGTTACAGCAGGAACTACTTATTATATTTTTGTTGGATGTCATGGATTAAATTTTAATCAAACTGGTGCCAATTATGGCGATATAAAATTAACTGCAACTTTACATCAATCATCTGGTTTATAAATATTAATTTATTAAATATATAATTCCCTCAACATACCTCCAACTTTTAATACTTTTATGAAGTGTAAAACCATTTTTTTCAAAAACCTCTTTATATAAAGGGTTTAAATAAATGCAATAGATAGTTCGTGGGTTTTGTATCAAACTTTCTTTAATTGTGGAAATAACTTGTTGTAGTATTTCAGGGCCAAATGGATTAAAAAAATAACATACCTCACAATCATGGGGAATAGCATATTTTGTTGCATCTTCAAACAAAAAAGTAATTTTACTATGCTTATTTTTAGGTAAGTAATTTTTTAAATTTTCATTGGCATTTTCTATTAATTCCTTTGCAATATCAACTCCTATTAGGTTTGTAAAACCACATTGCTCTGCTACAAATAATGCTCTTCCTTTACCACATCCATAATCAATTAATGGTTTGTTCTTTACTTCTAATGGCAATAGGTTAAACACTTTGTACAATATATAATAACTTGCTCCTTGGTAGTGATGGTTTTGTTTTGAGTTTTCTCCTGCTAAAGTCAGGTTATTTAAATTTACAATGCTATGTGTCTTTAAACCCAATTGCTTTTCAAACTTACCTTCATAAGTTAGTAGTTTAAATGTATTTATAGGCCCTCTATACCAAAGTGATCTAAAAAAATAGTAGGTATATTGAAAAAATTTCATTTAAAGGTTTAGAGTTTTTATAAATATATAATTTCTATTTTTTGCCAGACCAATTATTAAACAAATATAAATACTTATCGTAAATCAACTGCATATTATTGTCAGGCAATGAGTTTAATTGTTTATGTCATGCTGAACTTGATTCAGCATCTCGTGAGAACCTGAATCAAGTTCAGGGTGACAAAGAAATGTTAGTCCAAACGAAGAAGGGAACAACATATATTAATTAGAATGATATAATGGTAATTAATAAAATTCTACCCTTTTAATTTTATTAATGCAAATACGCTGTAATTCAGCATATCCATATAATTGGCATCAACTCCTTCACTTATTATTGTTTGCCCTTTATTATCTTCAATTTGTTTAACTCTAAAAATTTTCATTAAAATTAAATCTGTTAAAGAACTTATACGCATATCTCTCCAAGCTTCGCCATAATCATGGTTTTTATCTTCCATTAACTGTTTGGTTTGGTTTACATACTTTGTGTAAAGTGTTTCTACTTCTTCGTAAGGTAAATCCACTCTTGTATCATTAGCTAATTCTAATTGTATTAATGATATTACACAATAGTTAATAATTCCAATGTATTCACCAGTAATATCATCTGCAATTTTTTGATTCCCTTTTTCCTCAATGCTTTTAATGCGCTGAGCTTTAATAAAAATTTGGTCGGTTAATGAAGTGGGTCTTAAATTACGCCATGCAGTTCCATAGTCTTTCATTTTCTTTAAAAAGATATCTTTGCATAACTTTATAGCCGAATCGTATTGTTGTGAAGTTGTATTCATAGTTTTGTGACGCTAATTTAAAAATAATGTATAAAACGTATTTAACAAATGGTAAACAATTGAGTTTTAATAAACCTCATGTTATGGCCATTATTAATTTAACACCCGATAGTTTCTTTGATGGTGGAAAGTTAACAACTATTAATCAATTAATTGAAGAAGCTTCTGTAAAAATTAGCCAAGGAGCTACTATCCTCGATATTGGAGCAGTTTCCTCCAAACCAAATGCTCAACAAGTAAATGTTGAAGATGAAATAAAACGTTTACAAGAACCATTAATAGAACTCAGAAAGGCTTTTCCTCATGTTCTTTTATCAGTTGATACTTTCTCATCTAAAGTTGCTGAACTTGCCATTTCTTTAGGTGTAGATATAATTAATGATATTTCGGGTGGAACTTCTGATTCTAGAATGATTGATGTAATTAGTGAATCTAATGTTGCATATGTTTTAATGCACATGCAAGGTAATCCGCAAACCATGCAAATAAACCCACATTATACTCATGTTGTAAATGACATCAATTTATTTTTCACAAAACAAGTTCTGGCCTTTAAAAACAAGGGTTTTTACAAATTAATGTTAGATGTAGGTTTTGGTTTTGGTAAAACAACCGAACATAACTACGAAATATTAAAGAACTTAAAAGAATTTGAAATGCATGGTTTACCTTTATTGGTAGGGATGTCGCGCAAATCTATGATTAATAAAGTAATACACACAAAGCCTAATGAAGCCTTGAACGGAACAACTGTTTTAAATACAATAGCTTTACAAAATGGGGCAAGTATTTTAAGGGTACATGATGTTTTAGAAGCCAAACAATGCATTGATTTAATTGATTTTTATAATAAAATTTAAATAAACTTATATAATGGACTTAAAATTAATAACTAATCAAATAATAGAGATTGCCTTAGAAGTAGGCCAATTTATTAGAGAAGAGCGCATAAAATTCAATTATCAAGATGTTGAAATTAAAGGGTTAAACGACTTAGTTAGCTATGTTGATAAGACATCAGAAAAATTAATTGTAGAAAAACTATCAAAGATTAAGGTAGATGCTGGTTATATTGTAGAAGAAAATACACTTTCTGAAAAAAAAGAATATAATTGGATAGTTGACCCATTAGATGGAACCACAAATTTTGTTCATGGTGTGCCAAGTTACGCCATTAGTATTGCCCTTGAGTTTAATGGGAAAATTATTGTAGGAGTTGTTTACGAAGTTTCAAGAAACGAATGTTTTTCTGCTTTTTTAAATGGTGGTGCATTTTTAAATGGTCAGCCAATTCATGTATCTAAGCGCAAACAATTATCAGAGAGTTTAATTGCTACAGGATTTCCTATATATAATTTTACAAGAATTACCCCATTTTTAAAAACGCTAGAACAACTCATGAAAACAACTCATGGTGTAAGAAGAATAGGGGCAGCAGCTGTTGATTTATGTTATTTAGCTTGTGGAAGAGTTGATGCATTTTTTGAATATAATTTAAATGCATGGGATGTAGCTGCAGGTTCTCTTATTGTTACTGAAGCTGGCGGAACTGTTTGTGATTTTAACCTTGGCTCAAATTGGTTGTTTGGCAAAGAAATAATTGCAACAAATAATTATATTAAAACAGAATTTGAACTATTAATACAAACTAATTTTAATAAAAAAGCTGATTAAACAGTGTTGTTTAATCAGCTTTAAAATAAATTGAAAAATTAAATTTTCTCTCCTAAACAAGCTTTTACAAAATTCACAAATAACGGATGTGGATTTTCTACAGTGCTCTTGTATTCTGGATGAAACTGAACTCCTATAAAGAATGGATTAGCAGGTATTTCAACTATTTCAGCTAACTCTGCATCAGGATTTAAACCTGATAAAACCATCCCTGCATCTTTATACAATTTAGAATATTCATTATTAAATTCATAACGGTGACGGTGACGCTCATTAATATCTATTTTTCCGTAAATTCTATGGGCTAAAGTTCCTTCAACCAATTTACAAGGGTAAGAACCTAAACGCATAGTTCCACCCATATGCGAAATGTTTTTTTGAGTTTCGAGTAAATCGATAACTGGAGCTGTGGTTGCTAAGTTCATTTCTCTGCTATGTGCATCTTTTAAACCTAACACATTTCTAGCAAATTCAATTACAGCACATTGCATCCCCAAACAAATTCCTAAAAACGGTAATTTATTTTCACGCGCATATTTTATAGCTGTAATTTTCCCTTCAATTCCTCTGTTTCCAAAGCCTGGTGCAACTAATACACCTTTTAAATTTTTAAATACTTCTGCAATATTGTCGTCAGTTAAGCCATCACTATGTATCCATTCTAACTTTACTTTACAATCATTTACTGCCCCGGCATGAATAAAGGCTTCGGCAATTGAC
>CALMMX010000259.1 GCA_937868545.1 uncultured Bacteroidota bacterium | reverse complement strand
CACGACGCTCTTCCGATCTAGATCGGAAGAGCGTCGTGTAGGGAAAGAGTGTATTATATTTTCCTTTTCTCATAAATGGAAAAACAAATGAGCCATCATAACTGGTTTTTACATTATCACCAACCTCTGTTTCATCACCATAGGTTATGTATACATTTTCGCCTTGCTCATAATATTGACTCATCAAAATTCCAAATGAAGCATCATAGTTCTTAACATAAACTTTACCTTTAATATTTGCTTTGCCTCCAGGTCCTGGATCTTTTTTACATGAACTAGCAACAAACAGGGTAGCAATAAAAAATACAATTAATTTAATTTTCATAATATTTATAGACTCTAAAGAAGTAATATTTATAGTTGACTATTGCAAACATACTACTAAAAATATTTTTATTTAGACTTTTAGCGATAAAATTTTACCTTTTAACGGTTAATTGATTATAAAACTAATAAACCATGTTAAATTATTATTAAATTTACAACTAGAACGTAAATTATAATTAAAATGAACTACAAAGGTTTTATTACAGCATTATTTTGTGCAAATTCTTTATTTACATTTAGTCAATGGAATACCAATCCATCTATAAATACGGCTATAGCAATTGCAGCAAAATCCCAACAAAATATACATTCAACTACAGACACGAAAAACGGAGCAATTATAGTATGGGATGACAACAGAAATAACACAATCACCTCAACAGATATTTATGCTCAAAGAATAAAATCTAATGGATTTGAGCGCTGGTCAACTAGTGATGTGCTTGTTTGTGATGCTCCTGGCATTCAAAAATCTAATAATATTATTACTGGTGGTATAGACGGCAGTTGTATTATTACATGGGAAGATGGAAGAGCTGGAAATTATGACATATACGCTCAAAAAATTGATTCATCAGGTAATATTTTATGGGGTACAAATGGCATTGTTGTTTGTAATAGAGCCACAAATCAAAAAAACCCAAAAATAATAAGCGATAATTCTGGAGGCGCAATAATTGTTTGGGAAGATTCTGCAAGTTTTTACTTTGATATTTATGCTCAAAAAATTAATAATTTAGGAATTCCACAATGGACTTCTAACGGTGTTCCTATTTGTGTTGCGCCCAATCAACAGCAAAATCCAACACTTGATATTGACGGTTTAGGAGGTGCAATTATCACGTGGCAAGATAAACGCTCTAATGTAGATTATGATATTTATGCGCAAAAAATTAACGGTTCAGGTGCAATTGGATGGGCATCAAATGGAATAATTATATGTAATGCTACTAATACTCAATCTAATCCAAGAATTGAACCAGATGGTGCAAATGGTGCAGTAATTTCTTGGATTGATAAAAGAAATGCAATTGACTATAATATATTTGCACAACGTGTAAATTCGGCTGGCTCCGTTCAATGGGCAGGTAATGGTGTATCGGTTTGCTCTGCAACAAACAATCAAAGTGCAATTGATATGAAATACCTAGGTTCAACCGGAATAATTTTTACATGGAAAGATAATAGAGTAACTACAACCTATCAAATTTATGCTCAATTAATAGATTTAAATGGAGTAAATCAGCTCGCTATTAATGGAATTCAATTATCAACAGGCTTAAAAGCAATAAATCCTAATACAATTAAAGATGGTTTAGGAGGAGCTATTGTTGCTTGGCAAGATTCTACAGCTATTGGCTGGGATATAAAATCACAAAAATTAAATTCTACAGGCTCAGAACAATGGTCTTCTGGTGGTGTAATTGTATGTAATGCAACCAACGATCAAACTGCGGTGTCGCAAGTATTAGATGGTAATGGTGGTGCTATTTTTGCTTGGGAAGACAGAAGAAATGGTACCGACTTGGAAATTTACGCGCATCACTTATTTTTTAATGGTAGCGAAGTTGTTGGTATAAATGAATTAAATAAAAATGAAATTCAATCATCAGTTTATCCAACCCCTGCTAATGAAATATTAAATATTAAACTAAATAATAATCTCCTTGATGATATTTTCACAATTTCAATTATTGATGTATTAGGAAAAGAAATTATTAGTTACAAAAATGTACATTCTGAAGAACAAATTATTAAATTAAACGTTTCTGCGCTTAACTCAGGTGTTTACTTTTATTCACTAAAATCTAATACAAAAAAATCAACAGGTAAGTTAATCATTTCAAAATAAATATTATGTTACACTATAAACTAGTTGTTTTATTATTAATAACTTCCTCTTTAGCATTTGCTCAAAGCAAAAAAGATATTAAAAAAAATAAAATAAAAACTATTGCTGTTACAACTTTTGAAAATGGTAAAACCATATATGAAAGTAAGGCTACATATGACTCTAATGGAAATCCAATTGAAAAAATTGATTATACTAAAGAAGGTCAAATAAAATCTATTAGTAAGTTAAAGTATAATGAAAACGGGGATGATATTGAAGAAAATCAATATGATGCAAATAATAAATTAACTGAAAAGAAAACATCAAAATACAACGAAAAAGGTGACAAAATTGAAGAATCTGTTTTTGATGGTGAAGGTAAATTATTAAAAAAACATCAGTATTTGTATGACACTAAAGGCTTAAAAACAGAGAGAAGAACTCTTGATGCTGAAGGTAAAGTAATTTCAATAAAAAAATATACTTATACTACTAAATAGTTGATGCTTCAAAATATCCATAACATTTTAAATAATTATAAACCTATTTCACTCGAAGAAATGGATAGTGTTAAATTAATGGATAGAACTGATACAAAATTTACATTTCACATAAATCATTTACCTCAAGTTTTAGAACTAGCAAAAAAATATTATACTGTTTTTGAAATAAACAATAAACGAATTAGCGACTATAGAACACTTTATTATGATACTGCTGATTTAGATATGTATAATATACACCATACAGGAAAACTCAACAGATACAAGGTACGCCATCGAACCTATGTTGATTCTAACCTTGGTTTTTTAGAAGTAAAATACAAAAACAATAAAGGTAAAACATTTAAAAGTAGAATTAAAGAACCTGAAGTTCTAAAAATTTGGAATGGAGAATCTGTTCAATTTCTATTAAAAAAAACACCTTATATCCCAGACACTTTGGTGCCGGCACTTTGGGTAAATTATTCAAGAATAACATTAGTAAGTGTTGAAACTAAAGAACGACTAACTTTGGATTTAAACCTAGAATTTAAAAAAGGTGACATAGATCAAAAATTACATAAACTTGTTATTGCTGAAGTAAAACAAGAAAAAGCAAAAGGCTCTCCTTTTATTGGAATAATGAAACAATTACATATTAGAGAAGGCTCTATTAGTAAATATTGCATGGCTGTTGCTTATACTGAACCAAACATAAAAACAAATAGATTTAAAGAAAAATTATTAAACATTAAAAAAATTTTAAGTTATGACATTATTACAGATTGACGAAGTTACATCTCCAGATACAGCAATGGCTATTCAAGATTTTATCACAAGAATAGGCGTAAGATTGACAATTGATATTGCCTCTATTTTTATTTTAGTACGTTTTATTTATTTTAAAATAAATAAACGTAGCGAATACTTTTTCACCTATTTCATTTTTAATTTAGTTATCTTTTTAATGTGCTTTTTTCTTAATAAAGTTAAACTAAGCATGGGCGCAGCCTTTGGATTGTTTGCCGTGTTTGGAATGCTAAGGTATAAAACTGAGGAAATAAGTATTAAAGATATGACCTATCTATTTTTAGTTATTGCTATTGGTTTATTAACCGCAGTAATTAAAATTGAGGATGTAGCATACTATTATGAATTCTTATTTATAGTTGGAATAAATGGATTAATACTATTACTTACCTTTTTACTTGAAAGCAATGTATTAATGAAAAAAGAAACTGCTAAAAATGTAATTTATGAAAATATAGAACTAATTAAACCAGAAAAAAGAGACGAATTATTGGCTGATTTAGAAGCAAGAACTGGATTAAAAATTAACAGAATTGCAATTGGTAAAATTGATTTTTTAAAAGATATAGCTACTATCAAAATATATTACCACGAAGATTAATCTTTATACAGATTTTTACTCACTTAAACGGTTAATTTACTCATTTCACGGTAAATTAACCGTTTTCTTTTTTATATTTACTCTTAGTTAACATTTACTTTACTTTTAAATTTATGATTAGAATTTTATTCATTTCATTTCTTATATTATCTATTGCCTGCTCAGAGGAACCTAAAAAAATTGAAGAAATAACTCCAATAAAAACGGATACTATTTCTCAAATAAATAATCAACCACAAAATTTCTCTGTTCAATTGTTTTTGTTTGATAGTTTAAAACCTAAGCTTGGTTTTGGATACAACATTTTAATAGACGGTCAAACTTTTATTCATCAACCATCTGTTCCATCTGTTCCTGGAAATATACCTTTTGCAACTGCCGATAAAGCAACAGCTGTAGCCAATTTGATGATTTATAAATTAAAAAATAACATAATGCCTCCATCTATTTCGCAAAAAGAATTAGATAGCTTAAAAATTTTAATGCCCTAAATACTAAAATTATATTTTGAACATGTTATATAAACTTAATTGAAATTGTCAGAAAAGAAACAGTAACTAATTTTATAATTAATGAAATTCTCATATATATTATTTTTCATATTAATATCACACATAGGGATTTGTGATAAATATGTGTGGAATATGAAAGCTCCATTCCCATCATTTGCACGTCATAGATGTGCCGCCTTTTCTATTGGAAATAAAGGGTATATGGGAATTGGGCATATTAATTCAGGAGGAATCTCAGATGATTATCAAGATTGGTGGGAATTTGATCCTGCAACAAATTCATGGTCACAAAAAGCAGATTATCCAAAAAACAGATATGGAACTGCAACTTTTGTTATTGGCAATAAAGGGTATATGGGAACTGGCAGAAAACAAGGTGGTCCTGATCAACAAGAGTTTTACGAGTATGATCCTATTACAAACATTTGGACACAAAAAACTGATTTCCCAATAATTAGTGGTGGTAATGTTGGTTTTTCCATTAATAATTATGGTTACATGGGGCTAAGCACAGGAGTTGGATTATATAAGTACGACCCAATTATAGATAGTTGGTCGGCAGTTACAACAACAATTACTGCAGATGATTACAGCTCTTGTTTTGTAATAAATAATAAAGCTTATATACAACCAGCCTACACAAATTCATTAGTAATGTATGATCCTGCAACAGGATTAAGTACTGGAAAAGCTAATTTTATTGGCCTAATAAGATACGGAGCTTGTTCTTTTAGTTTAAAAAACATAGGTTATGTTGGTTTAGGGGCGTATTTAACAGATTATAAAGACTTTTATTACTATGACCCCATTTTAGATTCTTGGGATAC
>CALMMX010000258.1 GCA_937868545.1 uncultured Bacteroidota bacterium | reverse complement strand
AAAGTATAGTTTTTTTGTTTTTTTGTTTTTTTGTTTTTTAAACACTAAAGCACAAATAAACCTTGTTCCTAATCCTAGTTTTGAAGATACAGTTGGTAACAATTGCTGGATACAAATGCTATTACCAAATCCACTTATTAGTACTAATTATGTAAAAAATTGGTATTCATCAAGCAATTTTGGCAGCCCTGATTACATGAATGTTTGTGCAAATTCATATACATCTGCTGGTGGGTGGCCTAGTACAGTTCCATTAAGTAGGAATGGTTATCAAAAGCCAAAAACTGGAAATGCATATATTGGTATGGGAACATGGGTAATAAATTATCCAACAGATAGTAATGCAATTATGGTTGAATATTCAACGGTGGAGTTGAAGCAAAAGCTAAAAGCTAACACATGTTATTATGGAGAGTTTTATGCAAGTTATGCTGATTATTGTGAAATTGGAATTAACCAATTAAGTATGCTGCTTACAGTTAATAATTTCACTACAGCAAGTTATAGTTTTACAAATACCATACAGCCACAAATACAATGGGATACTACAAAATATTTTACTGATACGCTAAATTGGGTTAAGATTAGTGGTATATTTATAGCACAAGGTGGTGAACAGTATTTAACTTTTGGAAATTTTAAAGATGGTATTCATACAAAAAAAACAGGTCTTGTCTCAAATTTTATTTCTCCTGAAAGTTTTCCAGGTACTAGAAAATTTTCATTTGTATTCATCGACGACGTAGCTCTTTACGAACTACCAACACCACAATTAGGAGCTACAAATTATACTATTTGCAATAACAGTGATAGTTTGGTATTAGGAGATACTGCAAGGTGGCAAACCACTTACCAATGGTTTGCTAATGGCTTACCCATAAGTACAAGTAATACCATAATAGTAAAACCAACACAAACTACTAACTATGTATTGCAAAGTACTCAATGCGGTGTAACTAACCAAACCATAACAGTAACTTATAGCACCAATTGTGAGCCTGTAGTTGTTACAGAGCCTATAATACCCAATGTGTTTACACCAAATAATGATAATGTAAATGATACTTTTATATTTGAGTTAAATAATTCCAATTTAAAAAGCTTTACTATTTATGATAGGTGGGGTATAGAAATGTATGCGTTCCCTTCGAGAGCCTCAGGGAACGTATACATTAAATGGGATGGACGCACAACAAGTGGTATAGAATGCACAGCAGGAGTTTATTTTTATGTTTTAGAATATACCGATGTAAATGGAGATACTCACAAAAAGAATGGGTATGTAACTTTAATTAAGTAACCGTCATTGCGATTAGGCACAAAGAAGCAATCTTGTAACTAGTAGCAGATTGCTTCACCCTAAAGGGATTCGCGATGACGAAAAACTTAGAAATGAAAATAAAACATAAATTGGAAAATGTGCGTGGGTTGTCAAAAATGCGAGTAGATAGGCAGTGAATTTTAATTTTTTTAGATGAGTTTGAAAGAGCTTTAGTTCTCTTTCAAAAACGAATCTTAAAAATTAAAAGAGAGCGAGGCGCATATTTTTGACTTGTCTTTTTGCATACTTTTTTGACTAAGAAAAAAGTATGAAATAAATATGAAAAAGTACTTTTTACTAATATTGATAATTGCAATTGCCTCATCAGGCACTTGCAATGCAGCAACCCCAACTCCAACCAACGTGCGTTTAGGAGGAAGTTCAGTTGCCAAATTAAGACAAAATGGAGAAGCTGATGCCGATGATTATAACTTAAATGGCGCTAATATGGGCAGAACTGCCAGTGTAAATTTATCTGAGGCAGATGATATAAATGCTAATACAATAAGCAAACGAGCTATTAACCATTACCAACTATATCGTTCTGTAAAATTACAAGGTATAGATGTTACTGGTAGTCCTACTATGCTTGGTTTTATGAATGGTGCTAAAACAGATAATTTAGGTTTATTTTTTGCTGTAGATAGTTTATTACATAATGCTGAAACAGATAGTATGTACATCCCATCTGCACGCTATTTAAACAATAGCATTACTGTAAAAAATAAAGTAGATAAAACGCATAAAGCTTTTAATGAGTTGTATGCCTCATATTTAGCACAACGTAATACTTTAAAAACTACTGAAATTAGCTCTTTAGAAGATATAGCTTATTTATGTCCTGCTATATATGGCAATGCGGTATACCAAGCTCGTGCTGTGTTATTTGGCATAAAAAGACAAAGCTATATGAGTGATTGCGAAAAAGTAACCCCTGCTAAATCAAGTAAAAAAGTAGCTAATAGTTTTGGAGATAAAACAGAAGTTGTTGTTTATCCTAACCCTGCTAATAGCGAATTGTTTGTAAATGCTATTGGTTATAATGAAGTAACTATTAAATTATATAATATAATGGGGGCATTGGTGTTAGAAAAAATTATAGCTCCAAACCAAAGTTTAAACATTAGTAATTTGGTTAATGGTATTTATACTTATAAAATTTATAGTAGTAATAACGAGTTAAGAACGGATAAATTAATTATTATTAAATAACAAAAATAATAGGGAAAGCATTTATGCTTTCCCTATTAAATTAAAAATGAAGAGAAAAAATACATACTTATTTATTTATTTATTTATTTATTTATTTAATTACGGACAAGTTAATTTAGTCCCTAACCCAAGTTTTGAAGATACTATAAGTGATAATTGTTGGGCTCAAATGGGCATTGCAAATCCTACTATTGGTCCATATTATTTTACTAAGAATTGGGGTACATATCAATTTCAATCTCCTGATTTTTACAATGTATGTGCTAACAGCTCAACTGTTTTTGCTTATCCGAATCCTTCATCAATCCCCCATCATTGTCGTGGATATCAATTCCCTCACTTTGGAAATTCATTTATTGGAATTGGGTTATATGGCTTAAGTTTTTTACCTGATAGTACGCGTATTGAAACCGAATTGGCTGTGGTTCAATTAAAGCAAGTTTTAAAGGCAAACACTTGTTATTATGGTGAGTTTTACATGAATTTTTCTAATATTAATGCTATAAGTATTAATCAATTGGGTATGTTATTTACAAAAACTGATTTAACTGCAAGCCCTTTTGTAGTGGATAATATTAGTCCATACCAAATACAATGGGATACTACAACCTATTTTACAGATACTTTAAATTGGGTAAAAGTGTCAGGTAAATTTATTGCTCAAGGTGGAGAACAGTATTTAACAATTGGTAATATAAGAGATGGAGCACATTTAAAAAAGCAATTTGTTAGCACGACTTTTACAACACCATGCGGTATAAGTAATCCTCACAGAATTGTATATGCATACATTGACGACGTTGCCCTTTACGAACTCCCCTCCCCACAGCTAGGAGCATTAAATTATACTATATGTAATAATAGTGATAGTTTAGTATTAGGAGATACCGCACGGTTGCAAACCAATTACCAATGGTTTGCCAATGGCTTACCAATAAGTACAAGTAATACTATAATTGTAAAACCAACGCAAACTACCAACTATGTGTTGCAAAGCAAACAGTGCGGTGTAACTAACCAAACCATAACTGTAACCTACAGCAACAATTGTGAGCCAGTAGTTGTTACAGAACCTATAATACCCAATGTGTTTACACCTAATAATGATAATGTAAATGATACATTTGAATTTACAGTTAGTGGTGCTACCAATTTACAGTTTACGGTTTACAATCGTTGGGGTTTAGAGATTTCAAATGATAAATCAGAAATTAAAAATAAAGTAATATGGAGTGGTTATACTACTAGTGGTGAGCCTTGCAATGCGGGTATTTATTTTTATGTGTTAACTTACAAAGATGCCAATGGCGATGAACATAAAAAAAACGGTTACATTAGTTTAATTAAGTAAAAATGAAATTGCTAATTTTAATTGGACTGATATTAAGTTCAGTGAGTGTTCTATCTTCTCTCAGCCAGCTGGCGGAAGATAAGAGAGGGGCTTTTTATGGTAGTTCTGTTCATCAGGCACGTACTGTATTATTTAATATTACAAAAAAACGCTATTACAATGTCTGCGAAGTAGGTAATACATCAATTAAAGCTAGAGAATATACTCCACCAGTAAATAATACAGTTTTTATGGCAGATATAAATGTATATCCCAACCCTGCAAATGATGTGTTATTTATAGATACTAAAGACTATAGTTATATTGATATTAAATTATATAGTATAATGGGTTAGTTTGTAATAGAAAAAACAATTGATAATGCAAGTATAGGTTTGGATGTAAGTTAACTAGCCAATGGCATTTACGTTTACAAAGCATTTAATAATGGTTTAGAAATTAAAGTTGGTAAATTAATAATTAGTAAATAAATGAGTAAAGGTGCATATAGAACTTAACATTATTAAATATGAAAAAAATAAAGTATATATACACACTTAAGCACATTTAGCAAATAGTTCAGAATAGGGGAGGGGCTTTTATGTTTTAGAATATACTGATGTCAAAGTATATATAAGGCATGTGTATTTAACTTTGATAAAAAATCAACCTTTAAAATTATCGTACCATTGTCTTTGGCGTGGCACTTTAATATCACTAAACATGCTAGATTTAGGGTTTAAGGGTATGGTGAGTCTGTTTTATTAAATGGTTGTGCTTGCTAAGGAACAGTCAAATCAACCTGTTCTGAAGAAGAACACCAAAAAAAACAGAAGAACAGAGTTTAAAATTATAGCAATGGGTGCTGGCACCGACAAAGTAGATGTAATAAACAACAGCACTAATTCTTTTGATAAAAAAACTAAGAAATAGTACTACAATTTTCATAGGTTGTGTATAAAACTAAAAAGCCCATCATTTTGATGGGCTTTTTAGTTTAATCTCTCTCGTCCTGAAATAGGTTGTCACCCAAACAACTAAAAGGATGGAAAATCAA
>CALMMX010000257.1 GCA_937868545.1 uncultured Bacteroidota bacterium | reverse complement strand
TATTTGAAACATCACTTTCTTTACTAAAACTAACATCTTGGCTTGTTATTTTATTTGCTAAAAGAGCAAACGAATTAATAATTACCAGTGATAAAATAATAACTAATTTATTCATAGATAGATTTTTAAAATTATTTTTAAATACTTAGATTGTATTCTTATAATAAATATAGTATTATAATTATACAAAAGCAAAGTTTCATATCTACAAAGTAACTAAACAGAAAAAAAGTGATTTTTAATTGGATCTGAATTTAAAACCAATAGAACCTATCATTTAAGTGCCCCATTTTTTTAGCTAATTTACCATAAGGGAATCTAATTTTTGCACCAGCTGTATAACATACATCCATAATATTAATTACACCATCTTGTTTACCAACCCTCATTCGGTAATCTACAAATAAACCTAACACTCCAAAATTATGTTCAATACCAGTTCCTAAATTTAAACCAAACCAATTATTTTTTATTGTAGTATTTGCTTTATAAAATTCTTTCAAATTTAAATAATCTAATTCCCCAGTAAAATATCCACTAAAAGTATTATAACTAACTCCTGCAAATGGATAAAACAATGTTTTCTTATTTGGAAATTTGGCCATTACTTCCAAATTCATTTCATAGGTATTTGCTTTAATGTCATACCAAGTAGGTTCTATACTTAAAGGTTTAAAATGCGAATATAAAGTTGAAACTCTAACAAAATTATTAACTTCATAAGATAATCCACCGCAATAACCTGGCACATTATTTTTATCTTTAATATTTCTTGATAAAAAAATAACACTCAAATTTGCACCTGCTTTTAAGCTCCATTTTGTGTATTCTCTTTCTTTAGGAAGAGGAGCAACTGTTGTTTTCTTTGGCAAAGGCTTAGTAACTTTTTTTGTTTGACCATAACCAATTTGAGCAATCATTAATGATGCTAAAAATAAAATGTGTAAAGATTTTTTCATAAAATAAAATTTAAGGTTAAACAAAAAATATTCTTACACAATTATAATTAGATAAAGTTATATTTTTTATTATGCATGCATAACTGGTCGTATAAATTTGATAAGTGGTAAAAAAACAGAACTATCTTAATGATGCCCCAACTTTTTCTGTGTAATTTTTTATTAGTTTTTGCATAACATTATCAATTTGTTTATCGTTTAAAGTAGCTTCATCATCTTGCAAACTAAAACTTAAAGCATAAGATTTTTTACCTACCTCTAATTTATCCCCTTCATATATATCAAACAAATTAACGTCTTTCAACAATTTTCTTTCAGTATTAAATGCAATTTCTTCTAATTCTTTGTAAGTTACTTTCTTATCTACTAATAATGCTAAATCTCTTCTAACTGAAGGGAATTTAGGGATTTCTTTAAATTCTAACTTGTTTTTTCCAATTAATGCTAACACATTATCCCAATTAAAATCAGCATAATACACATCAGCATTTACATCCATTTTTTTACAAATTACTTTATTTACTAATCCAAAATTCACTAATTGTTTATTCTTAAATGAGAACGACAAACCATAAGTAAAATCAGTATTTTCGAGTTCACTTATTTTAAATGTAATTGATAACTTATTTAAAACATTTTCTATACATGCCTTTAAGAAATTAAAATCAACTTTATTATTTTCACCGTATGGATTTTCTTGATATTTTCTTCCAGTTACAAATAAGGTTAAATGCTTTGTTTCAGAATATTTAAAATCAGCATCAATAGTTTGATACGTTTTTCCAAATTCAAATAATTTTAAATCCGCTTGCTTTCTGTTTATATTGTATGCTAAACATTCTAAGCCACCAAATAACATGCTATGGCGCATCACGTTTAAATCAGCACTTAATGGATTTAAAACTCTTACTAATGGTGTTTCAGGCAAATAATAACTTTCTTTAGTTAAAGATAAGCCCATAATTTCGTTAAAACCAATATTAGAAAGTAAATTTGCAGTTGAGTTTTCGGCAGAAGTAAACTTTTCTCTATCTGCAAAATTTGCCGTAAACTTAATTTGAGTACTTTCTTCTACATTATTGTAACCATAAATACGCATTACCTCTTCAATAACATCTGCTTCTCTTGTTACATCAGTTTTATATTGAGGTACAGATAATAACAAGCTATCATTGCCTTCTTGTGTAATGGTTATACCTAAAGATTTAATAATATGTTTTATTACATTTTTATCTATCTCTTTTCCAATTAATTGTTGGCAATTATAATATGAAAATGCAATTTGAAATGGTTGTAACGGTTCCGGATAAATATCTACTAAATCCATACTTAACACACCACCCGCAAATTCAAAAATAAGGGCAGCTGCACGTTTAAGTGCAATAATTGTCATTTCAGGATCGGTTCCTCTTTCAAAACGGAAACTACTATCTGTTTTTAAACCATGTTGTTTACTTGTTTTACGAACAAATGCAGGACTAAAATAAGCCGCTTCTAAAAATATACTTGTGGTATTTTCAGAAACACCACTGGTTAATCCTCCAAATACGCCAGCAATACACATTGGTTCACTTTCATTGCAAATCATTAAATCATTTTCAAATAATTTACGTTCTGTTCCGTCAAGTGTAATAAATGGTGAATTTTGTAACCCAGTTTTTACAACAATTTTATTTCCAGCAATTTTATCACAATCAAATGCATGAAGAGGTTGTCCTAAATCATGTAATACAAAATTTGTTATATCCACTATATTATTAATTGGGCGCAAGCCAATTGCTAATAAATAATTCTTCAACCAATCTGGCGATGGTTTTACTGTTATACCAGAAATAACTAATCCACTGTATCGTTTACATGCATCGCTATTTTCAACAGAAACCTCTATTTTACGAAGATTACTTGCTTCTGGAAGTTCAAAAATATTATGTAAATGTGCTTGATAGGAGTCTGTGTTAGTTTTGCAATTTAAAATAGCTGCTAAATCGCGAGCTACACCATAATGCGAGGCTGCATCTGCCCTATTTGGCGTTAATCCAATTTCTAATATATAATCTTGTTCAATTTTTAAAAATTCAGCTGCTGGTGTTCCTGCTACCGCATGTTCTGGTAAAATCAAAATGCCATCATGGCTATTACCAAGACCTATTTCATCTTCAGCACAAATCATTCCTTCACTTAAAGCTCCTCTAATTTTTGATTTTTTAATTTCAAATGGTTCACCAGTAATAGGATATAACTTTGCACCAATAGTAGCTACTAATACTTTTTGTCCTGCTGCAACATTAGGAGCACCGCAAACAATACTTAATAATTCTGGTCCACCAACATTAACTTTTGTAAGACTTAGTTTATCGGCATCAGGATGTTTTTCTTTTTCAATCACTTCCCCAACAACAATCCCTTTTAACCCTCCTTTTACTGTTTCAAATGATTCTATTCCTTCTACTTCTAAACCAGAAGAAGTTAAATATTCATCAATTTGTTGAGGAGTTAAATCTATGTTTATTAAAGTTTTTAACCAGTTATAAGATATTTTCATTTGTATATAATTACTTAATAAGTCTACAAAAATAAGAATA
>CALMMX010000256.1 GCA_937868545.1 uncultured Bacteroidota bacterium | reverse complement strand
GTAGGAGCCATTAGAGGTTTTCCTACAGGAACAAGAGAAGTGATTGAAAAATTGAGACAACGTTCTCGTCCTTATTTATTTTCAAATTCATTATCTCCAGTGATTGTTGGTGCTAGTATTGCTGTGTTTGATATGCTTAGTGAAACCACTGAATTAAGAGATACCTTAGAAAGTAACATTACTTACTTTAAAACTGGCTTACGAAAAATTGGCTTAGAGTTTAAAGAAGGGGATTCTGCTATTGTTCCAGTGATGTTATATGATGCAAAATTATCTCAGGTACTTGCCGATAAATTATTATTGGAAGGTATTTATGTGATTGGCTTCTTTTTTCCGGTTGTAGCAAAAGGACAAGCGCGTATTCGTGTGCAATTATCCGCTGCACATACCAAAGCACATTTAGATAAAGCTTTAGCTGCTTTTGAAAAAGTAGGTAAAGAATTAGGGGTGATTAAATAATCATTTAAGAATTTATTATATTTATGGTTTATTAATATAATTAATTACCATATATGTCAAAAAGCGTTAATTCAAAATCTGAAATAAAAAACAACGCAGATTCTAATCTTTACGATTCTTTTATTAAAGGAAAAGAATTGTATTATTTATTAGGTTTAGTTTTACTAGTGTGTTACATCGTTTTTAGTGATTTTATTTCATTAAAAAAAGTGTATTTATTTAGAGATATTGGTAGTGATTCTTTAAATATATATTTCCCAGCATTAGCATCAATGTCAGATTATTTAAAAAATGAATCTGTGCTTGGTTGGTCTTTTCAACAGGGGATGGGGCAAAATATGTTTCCAATGTCTATTGGTGATTTCTTTTCTAATTTCTTAACTTATTTTGATAAATCTAAAATACCCTATGGCTTAGTATTTATAGAAATTTTAAAAATATTCTTGACATCTTTTGTTTTTTATAAATTTTTAAAAGAGTTAAAGCTTTCTAATTATTCGAGTTTAATTTTTTCGTTTTTATATTCTTTCTCAGGATTTATGATTGTTGGTGGCTGTTGGACAATATTTTCAGTAGAAGCATTGTACGCTGCAATAATATTATTTGGATTTGAAAGATGGTTAAATCATGGTAAGTTTTTATGGTTAGTTATAGGAATTACTTTAATGGCATTTTTACAACCATTCTTTTTATTTATGTATACTATTTTATTGTCTGTATACGCCATTGTTAGGTATTATGATGTAAAAGAAAAGGACACTAAACAATTTTTGTTTTTTATTGGTAAAACAATAGGATTAGCAATTGTAGCAGTATTAATGAGTTCATATCAGTTATTTGCAGATTTGTTACAGTATACTGAAAGTCCACGTGTTGGGGGTGAGGCGAGTTTATTTGCTAGATTACAAGCCCATGGAATGTTTGAATTTGCAGATCCTGTTTTACGCTTTACAACAGTGTTTAGAAGCTTTGGAAGTGATATGTTAGGCACTGGAAACAACTTTAAAGGTTGGCAAAATTATTTAGAAGCTCCCGATTTTTATTGTGGAATTTTGTGTTTAGTTACATTCCCTCAATTTTTTAGTTCATTAACAAAGCGACAAAAATATTTTTATGGAGCTTTAACATTTGTATTTTGTTTGCCTATTTTATTCCCATATTTCCGTTATGCTTTTTGGGCATTTTCAGGAGATTATTTTAGAACATTTTCCTTATTTATTATTTTTATTATGGTTGTGTTTTCTGCTAGAGCAATTAGTTATATTGAACAAACTGGAAAAATAAATAAAGTTGTTTTAGGTGTTACCGTGTTGTTTTTATTGTTTTTATTGTATACGCCTTCGGCTCAATTTAAAGGAGCAATTAATACAAACCTGCGCACATTTGTAACAGTTTTAATATTTTGTTATGCTGGAATTTTATTTGGATTAACCCAAACATCTAGTATTAAGAATTTATCTAAAGTTTCGCTTTTAATTTTATGTGTTATTGAATTGTCTTCATTTTCAAGCATCACAGTTAATAAGCGTGATGTAGTTACAAAATTTGTGTTAAATGATAAAGTTGGGTATAATGATTACACTGTTGAGGCAGTTAATTATTTAAAACAAAACGATAAAGAATTTTATCGTTTAAATAAAGATTATAGTTCTGGTTTAGCAATTCATTCAAGTATTAATGATGCTAAGGTTCAAGGTTTTTATGGCACACCTTCCTATTTTTCTTTTAATCAAAAAAATTACATCAAATTTTTAGGTGATTTAAATGTAATAGATGTAAAAGATGAAAACTCTACTCGTTGGGCAAAAGGATTAGCAGATAGACCAATTTTATTTTCAATTGCAAGTGGTAAGTATTGGCTTTCTAAACGAACAGATAATGCAGTTGTAAATATGGGTTTTGATTCAATTGCTAAGTTTGGTGATGTTAAAGTTTATAAAAACAGGTATTCATTACCATTTGGATTTACTTATAATAAAGCAATTGGGGAAGATGAATTCAAAAAAATGTCGCCAACTCAAAAAGATTTTTGTTTGTTGAGGGCTTGTGTAATTGGCAATGAAGATAAATCTACTTTTAATAGTTTAGTACCATTTAATTTAAGCGATACAAATGCAGTTTTCTCTTACGATAATTATTTAGCCTATGTGAATGATTTAAGAAAGGATGGTTTTAATATAACTAAGTTTTCTGAAAATAATATTATTGGTAATGTGAATACAGCTGAAAGTAAAATTTTATTTTTTTCTATGCCGTTTGATGAAGGTTGGGCTGCAACTTTAAATGGAAAGGAAGCTAAATTATATCGTTTAAACTGTGGTTTAACAGGTTTATTAACTCAAAAAGGCGCTAATACTGTTGAATTAACTTTTACACCTCGTTATAAAAATAAAGGGGCAATGGTATCTTTAATAGCTTTATTTGTATTTATTGCTTTGCTAGCTTTTAGTTATTTCAAAAATAAATCAAAACTTAGTACACAAGAATAATGAAAATATTAGTTACTGGTGGAAATGGATTTATAGGTAGAAATATTAAAGAATCCTATCTTTCTCAAAAATATACTATTGTTGCTCCTTCTCGTCTTGAGCTTGATTGCAGTGATGATAAAAGTGTTGAAGATTATTTTAAAAGCAATTCGTTTGACGTAGTTATTCATTCCGCTGCTAAAGCAGGACATAGAAATGCTATAGATACAAGTAATTTGTTTTTAACCAACTCACGCATGATTTTTAATTTATTAAAACATCAAGATAGTTGGGGGAAATTATTAAATATGGGGTCAGGGGCTATTTATGATATGCAAAATTACATCCCAAAAATGCAAGAAAGTTACTTCGGTACTCATATTCCAAAAGATGAGCATGGATATAATAAATATATTTTAGGTAAAATGTTGCCATCCTTAAATCATGTGTATGATTTTAGAATATTTGGAATATTTGGTAAGTACGAAGATTACGCAATTCGTTTTATTTCAAATGCAATTTGTAAATCCATTTTTGATTTGCCAATTACCTTGCGTCAAGATAGGAAATTTGATTATTTGGACATTAATGACTTAATGCCAGTATTAGATCATTTCATAACTCATAATCCATCAGAAAAATCGTTTAATATTACTCCAGATAATTCTATTGAATTATTAAAAATTGCTCAGTTAGTAAAAAGTATATCTCAAAAAGATATCGAAATAAAAGTTGCGCAAGATGGATTAGGAATGGAATACAGCGGAAATAATAGCCTTTTGCATACTGAAATTAAGGATTTAGAATTTACCCCAATTGAAAAATCGATAGAGGACTTGTATAATTGGTATATTTCTAATAAAAATAGTTTAAAGTTAGAAGCTCTTTTAACTGATAAGTAAATGGATCAAAAGCAACATATTATATTTGATTTAGATGGAACGCTTATTGATTCAAAGCCTGAAATAATCAGCACCTACAAAAAAGTATTTGAGCAAATAGTGCCTCCTAATGAAATCGAGTATGAAGAAATAAATTACGGTAATACCTTAGCGGCTATTCTCAATAAAGTTTACAATCAAAATAGCGAGTTAGTAGAAAAAGCAAAGCTTCTTTTTTCTGAAATATATGATCATTCAAATTATAGCAACACCATGCTTTATCCGGATGTATATGAGCTATTAAATCAGTTTCATTTAAATGGATTTATCCTTCATATTGCAACAAATAAAAGGTTAAATCCAACACTAAATATTTTAAGATCTAAGGGAATTTTTAGCCTTTTTACAAGCATTGTTACCAGTGATTTTATAAAAGATAAACCCATGTCAAAAACAGAAATGGTTGAGTTAATTTGCCAACAGCAGGTGGTGTCTAAAGGGTTTATGGTTGGAGATAGTTTACAAGATATTCAAGCTGGTTTTGACGCTAATTTGGAGACAATAGCCGTATTATATGGATATGAAAAAAAAGAGGAATTATTAAGAAATAATCCTAAATTTGTTATTAATCAATTTAAAGAACTAAATACAATTATATTAAAATAGTTATGAGTAAGCAAAATGAAATTTTTGAAGATTTATTTGTACTTGAAATGGCAAATAATCATTGGGGAAGTGTTGAGCGTGGATTAAAAATTATTGAAGAATTTTCGCAAGTTGTTCGTTTTAACAATGTAAAAGCTGCTATAAAATTGCAGTTTAGAGATGTTGATTCTTTTATTCACCAAGATTTTAAAGATAGTAAAGACAATAGGTACATTAAAAAAACAATGGACACTAAAATGTCTAGAGAAAATTTTCAAATTTTAATTGATGCTATTCGTAAAGGTGGTTGTATTCCTATGGCTACTCCATTTGATGAAGCTTCTGTAGATTTAAGTGAGTATTTTGATTTACCAATTATTAAAATTGCAAGTTCAGATTTAAATGATTGGCCTTTGATTGAAAAAATCGCATCAACTCGTCGCCCTACTATTATTTCGAGTGGTGGTTCATCTTTAAAAGATTTAGATGATATCATTAAATATTTTAAAAATAGAGATATTCCTTTGGCTGTAAATCATTGCGTAGCCATGTATCCAAGCGAAGATTCTGAATTAGAATTAAATCAAATAGATTTCTTAAAAAATAGATATCCAGATAACGTGATTGGTTATTCTACGCATGAGTATAATAGTTGGGATATTTCAACTGCTATTGCTTATGCTAAAGGGGCTCGTACATTTGAAAGACATATTGATATTGATATGGATAATGTTCCAGTTTCTTCATATTGCACAAGACCAGAGCAAGCAGATAAATGGTTTAAAGCTTTTAATAAAGCAAAAGAAATGTGTGGTGCACCAGGAACACAAAAACGTTTGGCTCCTAAAAAAGAAATTACATACCTAGATGCATTAGTTCGTGGAGTTTATGCTAAGCGTGATTTGCCTGCTGGTTATGTAGTTACAAATGATGATTTTAATAAAGATTTTTATATGGCTATTCCTTTACAAAAAGGACAAATGAGCTGTAGAGAGGTTATGAGTGGTGAAAAATTAATTACGCCAATTTTAAAAGACAAGCCTTTGTTAATTGATAACATTGATAGTTTGTACGCTAAAAACGAAGAATTAAAACAACTTATTTATAACAGAGGGTTATAGTTTATGATTAAAGTCTCAGATTTTATAGTTAATTACCTTGAAAGCATTGGAGTTTCTGATGCTTTTTTGGTTACTGGTGGTGGTGCTATGCATTTAAATGATTCTTTTGGAAAATCAGAAAAAATCAGATGTGTATTTAATCATCATGAGCAAGCATGCGCTATTGCCGCAGAAGGATATGCGCGTCAGAAACAGAAAATGGCGGTTGTAAATGTAACAACTGGACCAGGTGGATTAAATACACTGAATGGTGTTTTTGGTCAATGGACAGATTCTGTTCCTGTTCTTTATATTTCTGGACAAGTTAGATACGATACTACTATCATGTCTTGTCCTGAATTAGGTTTGCGTCAGTTAGGCGATCAAGAAGTGGATATCATTTCGGTGGTAAAGCCTTTAACTAAATATGCTATGTGTGTATCAGAACCTAGTATGGTAAAAAAGGTATTGCAAAAAGCAATTTTTTTAGCCACTCATGGGAGACCAGGGCCGGTTTGGATTGATGTTCCAATGAATGTGCAAGGAGCATTAATTGATGAAAACGAATTAGAGAGTTTTAATGAAAAAGAGATCACTGATTCATATCAAGACACAACGCATTCAGTTGAGGAAATTATTAAATTGATGAAAGAGGCTAAGCGCCCTGTTATTGTTGCAGGACAAGGAGTGCGTTTATCAAATACAATTAACGAATTAAATCAGCTTTTAGCAAAAACAAATATTCCTGTATTATCAACCTTAAATGGGTTTGATATTATTGATTGGAAACATCCTCAACATGTTGGAACAATTGGTACAATAGGTTCTCGCGCTGGAAATTTTTCTATTCAAAATGCTGATTTGGTTTTATTTTTAGGAACTCGCAATAATATCAGACAAATAAGTTACAATTGGCCAGCCTTTGCTAGAGCTGCTAAAAAAATATGTGTGGATGTTGATGCTGCAGAATTGAAAAAACCGCTATTGACTTATGATTTGGCTATTTGTGATGATTTAAAAAACCTTTTACCACTTTTAAATTCTACGATTGTTGCAAACCAATTTGATTTTAATGATTGGTTACAATGGTGTAAAGTAAGAAAAGAAAAATACAACCCTGTTTTAGAAGAATATAAAAACCATTCAGACTTTGTTAATCCTTATGTTTTTTTAGAGCAATTGTCGTTTGCCTTGCCAGAAAATAGCACGGTTGTTACTGCAAATGCTACAGCATGTATTTGTTATTTTCAAGCTGCAAAATTAAAAGCAAATAACAGAGTCATTTGGAATTCTGGTTGTGCAAGTATGGGATATGATTTACCAGCTGCCATAGGAGCTAGTATTGCAGAACCTAGTACAGATGTAATTTGTTTAGCAGGTGATGGTAGTTTGCAAATGAATATTCAGGAATTAGCTACAATGGCCCATTATAAATTGCCTATTAAATTATTTTATTTAAATAATGACGGCTACATTTCTATGAAGCAAACGCAAGATAATTTTTTTGGTAGACGAGTAGGGGCTGATACAAATTCAGGTGTTAGTTTCCCAGATATTTCAAAAATTGCTGAAGCTAATAAATTGCCATTTAAACGTATTACAAATGATGCAAATTTAGAGCAAGAAATTAAAGCTGTGTTAGCCTTAGAAGGTCCAGTTATTTGCGAAGTGATATTACCAGTTCAATACAATTTTGCGCCTAAGTTATCTTCAGAACGCAAACCTGATGGCAGAATGGTTTCAAAGCCAATGGAAGATATGTTTCCTTTTTTAAGTAGAGAAGAGTTTTTAGAAAATATGATAATACCTGTAATTAATGAGTAATGTAAGTTTATATCCAGGTATTGAAATGTTAAAAGCATTTTCAACTGTTGAAGAAATTAATAAGAACATTTTATCTTTTTGTTCTGTCTTAAAAAAAGACATAGAAACTGAAGGTATTTATATTTTTGGTGTTGGAAAATTAGGGCAACGTATTTTTGATTTTATGAGTGAGCGTAAAATCACAATTCATGCATTTGTTGACAATAATAAATCAAAACATGGTTCATTTTTTAATGGATTACATGTTATTGCAGCAAATGAAATTCCTAGTGATTCAATTATATATATTGCTTCTGCAACTTATTTTAATGCTATTTCAAATCAACTGAAAGATTTAGGATTCTCTCAAACTATTTCACATAATCAGGCTAGTGTTATATTTGATGGAGATGAAAAATTTCCTATTGAAATGTATCAAGAAAATCTAGTTAATGATTTAATTGAAAATAAACATAAGTATTTAAGTGTTTTTGATTTGCTTGAAGATGAAGAATCTAAGGTAGTGTTTGATAATTTATTGCAATATCGATTCACATTAAATCATCAATTTATTAATAATGTTCATACTTCTTTATCTAAAGAGTATTTTGATAATGACGTGATAACCTTATCAGATAATGAAACTTATTTTGATTTAGGCGGTTTTGATGGGGATTCGGCAGAACATTTTGTTAAGCACGTCAATCACACATATAAAAGCGTGCATATTTTTGAACCAGATGCTAAATTGATTGAAAAAGCTAAACAACGATTTGATAAAAACGAAAATATTGTTTTTAACGCCTTAGGTATTTACGATAAGCAAACAACCTTGTATTTTGATATTACAGGAGGATTAGATGGGATTATTTCTCAATCTGGAACCCTAAAAATTGAAACAACTACTATAGATGATTATAAAAATAATCCAACATACATTAAATTTGATGTAGAGGGAGTTGAAATTGAAGCCATAAACGGAGGTGTAAACACTATTAAAAACCAAAAGCCGAAATTAGCAATTGCTTCTTATCATTACCCAAAACATTTATGGGAAATACCTTTATTAGTAAAATCAATTAACTCCGAATATAAACTAAAATTGAGACATTATACTGATTCAGTATTTGACTCTATCTTTTATTTTATTTAAGTTTTATAATAACGGCATGTCCGTTAAGATTATGAATCACAGTTCTATCTGTTAACTTTCTTTGTTCATTCACAAAGTTAGTAATTCCATCTGTTGAACTAAACCCAAAATCATCAAAAACCACTACACCACCAATTATTAATTTATCCCAAATCCAAGCTTGTACATCTTTAGCCGATAAATAAACATCAACATCAATATGACATAATTTAAATTTAGAGTCAGAGGGAATAAGGTGAGCAGTATCTTCAGGAAAAATTCCTTTTAAAGGAATAATGTTATTTAAATTATGAGATTTAAAAAGGTTTGTGAAAAGTTCTAAACTTGTATCAGAATGTTCACCTCCGTTATAACTATTGTCTTTAGCAGATGTTTTTACAACACCTTCAAATGTATCAGCCGAATAAATTTTTGATTTAGAGCCTAATATTTCTAGGTGTTTGGCCATAATTGTACTTGTTCCTCCTCTCCAAACACCAACTTCTAAAACATCTGCATTTGAATTTAATTTATCTGTTTGCTCAATTAATTGCCATAAATCATAACATCTATAAATATCTACTAATGTAAATTTCCCAGCAATTGGTTCGTATATTTTTTGAAATTCTTTATCGTCAAACCAAGGCGAATAAATAGCATGTGGTAATACTCTACTGTAACTTAAATTATTTTTTTTGTATGGTTTCGAAAATCTAACTAAATTGTACCCTAAACGAAGTATTTTTTTTTTTTCAAAAGTCACAGCCATTCTTTCTTTCCTTGCACG
>CALMMX010000255.1 GCA_937868545.1 uncultured Bacteroidota bacterium | reverse complement strand
GAGCATTTGATACTCCAACATTAATAATCTTAGAAACTGAGTTAGAAGAAATAACTAAATCAGTTCTAAAAAATTACCCAAAATGCTCTTATGAATTTAAAGTATCTGAACAATACAGAAACATGAAAGATGTATTAGACACTTGCCAGCACGTTGTTAATTATGCTTTAGAAGCAATTAAA
This sequence comes from uncultured Bacteroidota bacterium, assembly GCA_937868545.1. Classification (GTDB taxonomy): domain Bacteria; phylum Bacteroidota; class Bacteroidia; order B-17B0; family Aurantibacillaceae; genus UBA4416. The sequence continues at coordinate 3,489 of CALMMX010000255.1, read as the reverse complement.
CGAACTGGCGTAACCCCAATTCTTTCAAGTATTCGTGGAGGAACAGATGGTTCTCGTTTATCATTTATGGGATTACCTTGTCCAAATATATATGCAGGCGAACACGCCTTTCATAGCAAACAAGAATGGATAAGTGAAAAAGATATGCAACTCGCTACACAAACTATTGTACACTTAGTTAGTATTTGGGAAGAAAATAGTTAATTCAAAATTTAAAAAAACTATTTTTTAATTGATAATAAAATACAAATGAAAGTTACAGGATTTACAATAATTAGAAATGCCCTAAAATATGATTATCCAGTTGTTGAGGCTATAAATTCTATTTTGCCTATATGTGATGAGTTTGTTGTAGCAGTTGGAAATAGTGATGATACTACTTTAAACCTAATTAAGAGTATTAACTCTTCAAAAATTAAAATAATTGAAACAATTTGGGATGATTCTTTAAGAAAGGGTGGGCAAGTTTTAGCGATAGAAACGAATAAAGCTTTTGATGCAATAAGCAATGATACTGATTGGTGCTTTTACATACAAAGTGATGAATGTGTTCATGAAAAATATTTAGATGAAATAAAATCTGCAATGATGAAGTATAAAGATAATCCGAACGTTGATGGATTACTTTTTAATTATTTACATTTTTATGGGCATTATAATTATATTGGAAACTCAAGCAGATGGTACAATAAAGAAATAAGAATAATTAAAAATAATAAAAGCATACGTTCATATAAAGACGCACAAGGTTTTAGAAAAACAGATGATTCAAAACTGCGTGTTAAACAAATTAATGCTGAAATATACCATTACGGTTGGGTGAAAACGCCTAAAGCGCAACAAGCCAAACAAGAAAATTTTCACAAAATGTGGCATGATGATGAATGGTTAAATAAAAATGTAGCTAAAGTTGAAGAATTTGATTATTCGGAAATTGATAGTTTAGATGATTTTAAAGGAACACATCCACAGGTTTATAAACAAAGGATATTAGAAGCAAACTGGAATTTTAAATTTGATAAATCTAAAATTAAAATAAGCCTCAAAGACAAATTCAAAAACATAGTAAAAAAAATTACTGGTTGGAATATAGGAGAATACAAAAACTATAAATTAATTTAAAACAAATTTCTCTTTTAAATTAGCTTCAGCATTTAAAATAAAAGTGAACAATCTGATTTTTTGCATTAAATAATTTTCTTTTTCAAAATTTGAAGTTAAAGAAACTAATTCTTGTTTCTCTTTATTTGATAAATCTAATAACCTCGCCACACTATATAAAGTAGAGTTATCGAAAGCATCAATTGGCAACGAATTATTTTGAGTTGTCCAAATATAATCTTTAATCAAATCTTGCAATTTTAAAGAAGGGGTTTCGCGAATTACCTCAGAAAACAAAACTAATCCAGCTCCATACAGTTTTGGTTTTAAAACATCAAAATACTCTACTAGAGTGAAAATTCTAAGCCCCTCAATTAACACATCTAACTCACCATTTTCATAGGTTTTAATAACCTTCACAAGTTTCACCTCTATTCCATACTTGCCTATAACTTTATTTTGAGAAAAAGGAATTCCAAAATGGACATCATTTAATAAACAATCAGAAATAAGTTCTTTATACCTGTCTTCAAAAATATGAAGTGTTTTTGTCTCTCCTGGTAAAAGTAAAATCCCCAAAGGAAACATTGGTATAGTTAATTGTTGAATAGCCATTTTACTTTATTATTTACAGAACAAAACTAAACCAAAATTATGAATAATTAAAATTAATATTCTAGCTGATTATACTTAATTTATTAGCCCTGTTTTTTTTAATAACACCAAATAATGTATTAAGTTTAAAATTTAGGGCAAACAAAAACACTCTTCTTTTTGCTTCTGTTTACATTATATCCTATCATAACTTCATGTGAGCCCGAGCTAAATCTCTGAATTGAATTAAGCATATAATCGTAGGCATAACCCAATCTTAAACTAGATTTAGTTGTATAAACTATATTAGCACCAATTGCAGCTTTTCCTCTGAGCATAACTCCTAACCACAATCTTTGTTGAAATAAAAAAGACAATCCTAAATCTATTGATATTGGAGCGTTTTCAACAACCTTTAAAACAAATGAAGGACGAACAATCACTTCATTTTTTAATTCCTTTACAAATCCTCCAACAACATATACATGCCGTTTTTCCGTTGCTACTTGCGAAGTTGCCCCCCCTAATTTATTTTTTATTAAAGTTGGAACCGACATTCCAAAAAACACATTTGTATTGTAATACAACATTCCTGCTCCAACATTTGTAGTAGCTTGAGAATAATTTATACCATCTGTATATATTTCATCTGTATTATCAATTACTTTTAGGTTGCCAAAAAGTGTTTGATAGTAATTAACGCCAAGCGATATTCCAAAGGCGAAATAACTATATTCTTTTTTTTTCTTAGGTGTTTTTAATACTTTAATGAGGTAAGGATTCTTTTTTTTACTAAACCTGATTTTATAACTAAAATCACCAAAAAAACTAGAATTACGAATTGCTCCTAATTGATCAACCTGAATACTTAATCCACCTGCTAAACTATTTCCTATTGAACTATATACCGTAAGATTGCTTGTTTTTGGAGCCCCTTTAAAATTAACCCATTGGTTACGAACGGTTGATGTAAATGATATACCCTCATTTACTGCAATATAAGCCGGATTATAAAAGCTTTGATTAAAAAAATACAAACTACTTTGCCCATTTTGTTGAGCATATGAAACTATACTTAAAAATAATATGTTTAAGGTAAATTTCATACTTTTATTATTTTATAACAAATAGCTTTTAGCCTATTAAATTCATTTTAACACCACCCAATAATATTAACTGTTTTCCTACATCTAATAAATCTTCATCGTCGTAAAACCAATTTACATTTAGTTTAATATTAGAAGTAACTTCGCTAATACGTTTTAATAACTTTATTATTTCTAAAATATATTTAACTGATGATGAATTAAAATAATTTAATTTAAAATTTACATTAATTGTGATTAACGTATCATTTTTTTTAACTTGAATAACATTTAAATAATTTCTATAGTCATTTAACCAATTTAAAAAAGGCGTATAAAACAGTTTAGTGTTTTCTGGTCTCGAATCTCCAAAAAACTCAATGAAATGATTTTTGCAGTCAAGCAAAACTCCAGGAGTATTATCCGTACTAACTATTTTTAAAATTTCCATGTTATCTGTTTTATGAGATTAATATATTAAAGGAGTGTAATCTGATTCTTGCATATTTAAATCTAAATCTGTAAATATTTTTAGATATTAATTATTTCAATTAAATTAATATTATTAATTTTTAAAGCTTCACAATAATAAATTCAGTTCTACGATTAGTTTGGTGTTCTTCTTCCGTACAAGGAATAATTTTGGATCCCTCACATTCGCATTTGTTAATGAGTTTACTTTCACCGTACCCTTTACCGTAAATACGAG
>CALMMX010000254.1 GCA_937868545.1 uncultured Bacteroidota bacterium | reverse complement strand
CCCCGTTGTTTCGCTTCCTCCGTTTCTTGAACAATTCTGTTTGAATGGCGTAATTCTTGCCTTAAGTAATGGTACACCGATGGGCGGAACATACAGCGGCAATGGAATTGTTACCAGTCCAAATTTCAACCCAGCATTGGCAGGATTAGGCAATCATACCATTACTTATTCATTTACAGATAATAATTCATGCAGTGCTACCGCTACACAAACCTTAACTGTTACAGATTGCACTGGTTTAGAAGAATTTAATGAAGACCAAAATATTACTGTTTATCCAAATCCTAGCAATGGTTCAGTAAGTTTAAGTATATTAAATGCGCAATTTCAAAACTTGCAAATTGCCGTTACAGATATACAAGGAAAATTGGTCTATAGTACTTTCGAAAAAAATGTAAATGCGACATTTAAAAAGGAAATTGATTTAAAAGAGCAAGCCAAAGGATTATATTTTATTAATGTAATTGGGGATCAAAAATCTGCATCGTTAAAAATTATTGTTGAATAAATACTCAGCATTTTGAGTTTTATAAATTAGATAGTATTATACATTAAAAAGCCCTATCAACATTGTTGATAGGACTTTTTAATAAAGTTAAGATTTGATTATTTTGAATTAATAAATCTGAACATGGCTTGATTTCCAATTTGACTCATGGCCTTAACAATATAAGTGCCTTGGGCTAATTCATCACCAAACGTTATATTGCTATTAGATGGCACATTGTTTTTCCAAACGATGTTTCCAACCATATCAAATACTTCAACATTTACTTGTTCTTCATTACTTGAATGTATGTTTAATGTGGCTTGTTCATTAAATGGATTTGGCATCACTGTCATATCAAAATAAACATCAACATTTGCTTCATCACTAATTATATCGGTTTCTTCTGAATAGTTTCCTTCTTCACGATTAAACCCTATAACCCCAATTAAACATGGTGTTCCATAAACTCCCCAGGTGGAAGCTATTCGCGCTCTTACTCTTACATTGTATTGTGCTGGGAAGGCTAAACTTGGAGAAACAGTGTTTAAATACAAAACATTGTACTGTTCTAGTTTTGTGGCAACTACCAAACCTGTTATTGCTGAAGAGAACTCAAACTCATACTGAATAGCACCAGCTACAGGATTAGCAACTATTCTATTGTTATTATTTATTCTATAATTAAGTCTATTGCAGTCTAAGGTCCTCAACTGCGTTTGAGGAACGCCATTGGTGCTTGGGTCAGGTATTATACCTATGGTGCAATCTGGGCTGTAAGGTCCAACATTTGATCCAATTTTTGCTCTTACTTTTACATTCCAATTGGTTCCCCAATTTAAAGTTGGCGAAACACCATGCAGTAGTACATAATTTGTAGTAGTAGTTTTTGTTGCATACACACCGTTTGAATTACTAAATTGCCATTCATATTGACTTGCTCCAGCTACTGCTAAACAAGTTATTGAAGAGGTTTTTACAAAATTTGTAGTGCCACATACACCATTATTCATTTGTGTAGTTGGAATAATATTTATTATTTCAGGTTGTAAGGTTCCATTTGTAAGCATGGTATTGGTGTTATAATAAGTGCCAATTACAGTTTGAGCTACACTAAAAGACAATGAATTATTTGTGTTTACAAAACCTCCAGAAATAGAATTTACTCCAGCATTAGTAAGCATTTGAGCATTTATAGCAAATGACGGCAAAAGCAATAAAGTAAGTATTTTTATATTTTTCATTTGTGCAAATTTTGATATGTTTTTAAAATTATTACTTATTATTCGTAATAAATTCATTTTTATCAACCTTACTATTTTCTAAAATAGCTTCGAGCATTTCAAACTTTTTGTTCAATGCTGCTTTTTGAGATGACATCTCCGCTTTCATACTTTCAATGCTTTCTAACAACATTTTGTTCTCTTGTTGTAGTTTTAAATTTGCATTATTTAAATCACTAGTACGTTTTTCTAGAGCTTGAATGGCAATAAAGTTAATTCCATCAAAATCGCCACTAGTAATT
>CALMMX010000253.1 GCA_937868545.1 uncultured Bacteroidota bacterium | reverse complement strand
TAGCTTCTTCTTCGTTAAATTGTTCTTGAGCTCGTTCTACTAAAGTAACAACATCACCCATTCCCAAAATACGATCAGCCATACGTTCTGGATAAAACACATCCAGAGCTTCCATTTTTTCGCCAGTACCAATAAATTTAATTGGTTTGTTTACAACCGATTTAATTGATAATGCAGCTCCACCACGTGTATCACCATCTAATTTTGTTAATACAACCCCATCAAAATCCAAACGATCATTAAAGGCTTTTGCTGTATTTACAGCATCTTGCCCAGTCATTGCATCAACAACAAATAAAATTTCATTTGGATTAATTGCTTTTTTCAAATCAGCAATTTCCGTCATCATTTGTTCATCTATTGCTAAACGACCTGCAGTATCTATTAAAACTATACTATTTCCGTTTTCTTTTGCTTGTTGAATAGCAGCTTCAGCAATTTTAATAGGATTTTTTTCTTCCTTATTCGAAAAAACATCTACTCCAATTTGCTCTCCTAAAACATGTAATTGGTCAATAGCTGCCGGACGATACACATCACAAGCTACTAATAAAGGTTTTTTACCTTTTTTAGTTTTTAAAAAATTAGCTAATTTTCCTGTAAATGTAGTTTTACCAGATCCTTGTAAACCACTCATCATAATAATGGTTGGATTTCCACCTAAGAAAATCTCTTCCATTTTACCACCCATTAACTCAGTTAATTCATCATGTGTAATTTTTACTAATAATTGGCTTGGAGAAACAGCAGTTAATACATTTTGACCCAATGCTTTTTCTTTTACAGTATCTGTAAAGGTTTTAGCTACTTTAAAGTTAACATCGGCATCTAATAAGGCTTTACGAACTTCTTTTAATGTTTCGGCAACATTAATTTCTGTTATTTTACCTTGACCTTTTAATGTTTTAAGGGCTCTTTCTAGTTTATCGGATAAATTATCAAACATGGTAATTACTTTTTTTTGAGGACTTAAAGATAAATAATATTTTGAGACTTATTTACATAGTAAACAAGAAGTTAAAATAAACTTTAGAAAAAAATAATTAAAATGGAAAAGTATATTTTTAGTTTACTTTCTCCTCCTCAACTTGTAAAACCTCGTAATAAGTTGGGCTTGTTGAATCCGAATCATAAATATATGCTATAACGTGGCATTTTGAAGGGTTATAACTTGAATTAACAGAGAAATCAGTAAATGTCTTAACCACAGAATCGTTTAAATTTGCAGAGGTTGTAAATACTGCATCTCCCCATTCGCTATTAATAGCGCCTCTTAAAACATGGTTGAAATTATAATTAGTTATAAATTGGGCACCTACTGGTAAAGCATAATCTAATTGCTCTGCAATAATATTATCTTCAGTAAGTAATAAAACTAATTTATAATGCCCAGTGTTATTTGCTAATGATTTTACTATAACTTCAGAAGTCAACTTACTTGTTCCAGTATTAAAAGTGTTTTTAATTCTAATTTGAAACTTGGCAGCTTGAGTAACAATTGTACTTACTTCACTTCCCCAAACTGTATGAGCTTTTATAAAACCACCAGTTCCATAACCTACTCTATTTACCAAACCATTTGGATTTCCTGCAACAGAATTTCCAAATTGGGTATCATAAGCATCACCAGCAGTTGTTTGAAAATTAGTTGTATAGGTGGCGTTTGTATACGCAAAATATCCAGCATGAACTGCCATTGGAACTATTTTACCAGCAAATGAAGATTCTAATGAACTTAGTGTAATAGCTGCAGCAGGGCAATTGCCACATTTATGCCCTGTATAATCTTCAACTAATGCTTTTCTGTAAATAACGTTTGATACTGGTCCGGTTGAAGGATCAACAGCAGGATTTACATTATTTACATAATCACAACTAATACTAAAAATCGAAATTGTTAGTATTGATAACGAATTAATTATTACTTTTTTCATGATTATAAATTTTAAAAGCTTGAAGAAATACTTAATGTTAAACCACTTGAAGAAGGCACAAAACGACAAACACCTCCTGCACAAAATATACCTTGACGTTGACGTCCGTAACTTAATGAAATACGAGTGGGTCCACTTGTGTAACCAACCATTGCAAAATAATAATGCACTCGTTTAGACACATCAGGGTTATTATAATTATACTGATCAGCTAGGGTTATACTCCAATGAGTTGTAGGAGTCCACTCAATTAATTCTGATACCCATGAACCCGTATTATTAGTTATATTTTTTTGGCCATGAGCATCTAATTTAGCATCTCTGTAATTATAGGTTCCAAAGAAACCTTGGGTTTCAAAACGAATTGCCGAATTTGGTTTATATTTATAGGTTATATCTAAAACACCAATATGAGAACTCACATCTGGATGTTCTTCCTTATCCAAAGTATTAAATTGAACAACTGATTGATTTAAAAACTGATTTGCATACATTAAAGTGAACTTTAATTTTTTGCTCAATTTTTTTGTTATTTCAATATTTATATCATGGTAAAACTCATTGCCAATATCACCATAATTAGTAGAATAATTAAAATGACGTATCGAATCCTTACTTGGAGAAATTCCTATAGTATCTAAAGCGTAGAATACTGAACCATTTACAGTGATATCCATCCCGTATTTTCCTCCTAAAAGAGTTCCTTTTTTTACTTTATATTGAATTTCGCCACTTCCTCCTACTTCACCATTTGCTTGTGTACCATAAGGATAATAAGCCATTAATGAGTATGTATGAAACTTACTTAAATCAGGCTGATAGTTAATCATATCTATTGTATTAGAAGCATTTCTATCACTTCTAAAACTCATATTATCAAGCATTTTACCTGAAAACATAATTGAAAAACCATCCATGCCATAAGATGTAGAAGCTATAATTGCTTGTCCTGGCTTGTAACTAAATTTATTTTGAAATGAAGGATCATTAATTTTATAAGCATATTCTGCATTAAAATTAAATCCGCCTCTAATAATTGTAAAACGACCTGCGCTTGTTCCAACATTTTCGGGTAAAACTAACAAAGGATCTTGATCTTGTTGGTATTTACTAACAAAGCTCCCTCCTAAAATAATTTTGGTTTTACTTTTACCTAAAATAGAATCAAATAATTCCATGAAATTAATTTCACCATCAAATCCTCTAACAACACCCGGAGATAAAGAGAAATAAGTACGTTGTTTACCCACTAATCCTTTTAATGTAATACCATTTTTTGGAGTAAAAATTACTCTCATACCATCAAGTGCATTATCATATAGTAAGCCTCTATTTTCATAACTTCGTAAGGTAATACCACTACCAAATTGCTCATAAAAATTTCCAACAGTAATGTCAATATCATTATGTTTATACCTTGCAAAGCGATATGGCACCCCTGAACCTTTATAACCTGGTAAGTAACCTAATAAAGGTGGGTTATAACTTTCAAAACGAACACCTGCGCTAAATCCACCTTTTACATAATTCACATTTCCAAATGCATTGTATCTAAATACTTCGCTACCAGGGTCAGCTTTAATTATTGTATCTTTTCTATAATTTGCTGCATCAATTTGAAAATTTCCAGAAATTGAGCCTAAATCTGAATTTGTTTGAGATATGATTGAATTGCTAATTGTTATTGCAGCAATACTTGTAATTAAAATGCGTGATTTAAATTTTATAGGCATATAACATGTGAAAGTTTTAAAATAGAATACTTAGTGGTTATAAAAATCTGACTAATGAGTTACTTTTTTTCTTTTTTCTAATTTTCTAACATTTTCAAATAAATGCTCTTCATCACCTTCTGCATAAGAATTATGACTCCAAACAATTTGTCCATTTCCATCAACCAAAAACGTGTGAGGAACATTATTTACATTCATAGCGCGTTTAAAATCTTGGTTTTCATCTATATATACTTCATATTTCCAACCTTTTACTTTTACATCAGTAATTACTTTGCTAGAACTACGAGCATCATCAATTGAAATTGCAATTAATTTTACACCTGTTTCTTTAACTAATTCATCATATTCCTCATGTATTGCATCTAATTCTTTTTTGCAAGGTTTACACCAAGTGGCCCAAAAACTAATAATCATTGGTTTACTATTATTACTGATAGTATTAGTATTAATTTTTGATCCATCTAACTTTTTTACCATTGCGGATGGTATTTTATCTCCATCTGAAGATTTGAAAGCACATAAAAACAATACAACCGCTGAACAAATAGTGATAATTTTTCTCATAATTTTTGATTTTAATAATAACAAATATAGTTTAATTAATTTTTTACATACAACATTAATACCATAATTAAAATAATAAAATAGGATTCTTAAAATTGAACTCTGATATCTTTAAAAATTCAAGATTTAATTCATTTGAATAAATTAATTATAAATATTAAAGTATAATTTATTTCATATTTATAAATTGTAAAGGAATTTCATAGTCTCCTTTTCTACATAATGCAATTACTGCTTGCAAATCGTTAATACTCTTACCAGAAACTCTAATTATATCATCCATTATTTGAGCAGTAACTTTAAGTTTACTATCCTTTATATCTTTTAAAATTTTCTTTGAAGCTTCTTTTTCAATTCCTTGTCGGATTTTAATTTCTTTTTTTATTACCATACCAGATGGGTAATGCGCTTTACTTTCATCCATACATCTTGGGTCTAACCCCTGTTTTATCATTCTGCTATGAATTGCATCTATTATAGCATTTAAGCGCATATCATGTTCCGTAGTAATAGATATCACTAAATCTTTTTTATTTAATTCAATTTCACTTTTTGAATCTCTAAAATCAAAACGGTTTAATATTTCTTTTTTAGCAACATTTACAGCATTATCTAATGTTTGTGCATCTGTTTTACTTGTTATATCAAATGATGGCATAATTATTTTTTATATTATTTCACAAATATAATAATTAAAAATATTGAATCATTATAGTGAAAAACACATTGATTTTATAAAAACATATAATCCATTGAGCAAAACATGAGAATGAATTATTATAAAAATTTGGTATTGAAATTTATAATTTTACTTTTATAAAAACTAAACTTCGCACTCATGAACTTACTAAAACAAAAAAAGTCACTAGTATTATTTACATTATTATTAACCTTAATTTCTACTAATTTTTATTCTCAAACTACTAAAGGTAAAGATTTTTGGTTTGGTTTTATGTATAATTTGGTTGAAGATGCACCTCTAGAAGTTTATGTATCATCTGAAAGATTAGCTACTGGCACATTAACAATACCTGGCACAGGCTTTTCTCAAACATTCAACATACTTGCAAATACAACAACAGGAATAGTAATACCTGCAGGTATTATGGCCGGAGATAATTCTGATATCATTGAAGGAAAGGCAATACATATTGTAACATGTGACACAGTATCGGTATATGCAATTAACAAAGGTGCAGCATCTGACGATGCTGCAGTTATTTATCCTACCCCCATACTTGGTAATGAATACATGGTTTTAACAAAACAAGGTAATCCAGGAGATTGGGGCAAAGAATTTTTAGTTGTAGCAACAGCTAATGGCACACAAATTCAAATTACGCCAACATCGGCAACAGATGGTGGTAGACCAGCTGGTGTTCCATATACAGTTGTACTTAATCAAGGAGATATGTATCAAGTAACAGCAAATGGTGATCTAACTGGTACACTAGTTAAAAGTTTACCTTCTGGAACAATTTCTTGTTCAAATTTTGCTGTTTTTTCGGGAAGTAAATGTATAAATATTGGTGGTTGTGTGGCATGTGACCACTTATACGAGCAAATTATGCCAACTAAAGCTTGGGGTAAAAATTTTATTTTAGGCAAATACGAACAAAAAGCTGGTTTAGTTTATAGGATATTATCTAAAACTAACGGAACATCTTTTACTATTGATGGGGGTGCACCAATTGTTAGAAATGCAGGTCAATTTTATGAATACTCAAGTTCTGGAGCTGTTGGACCAAGTTATATCACATCTAATAACCCTGTTATGATTATGCAATACATGGAGGGTGCAGATTGTGATGGTTCTGGTATTGGTGATCCGGATCAAGTTTTGATATATCCAATAGAACAAACTATGAATGTTGCAACCTTTTTCACAATTCCTTCTCCTATTGTTACAAATTTTTATGCAAATATTGCAGCTAAAACATCTGCTGTTCCTAATGTAAAACTAAACGGTGTAAATATTTCTGCATTTTTCATTCCTGTTCCTTCTAATCCAATATATTCTTATGCAAAAGGAATTCCACTTGCGCAAAACACAAATTACCAATTAGTTTCAGATACAGGTATTTGCGCATTTGTATATGGTATTGGGCCTTATGAATCATATTCTTATCCTGTTGGCTCTTCTTTAAAAGATTTAACCTCTGATTTTGCAATAATAGAGCCAGCTCAACTATGCCCAGGCGAAACTTGGGGATTTCAAGCTGTAATTGACCCACTTGCTACAAATTATTTATGGAATTTTGGTGATGGTGCAACAAGCACTGGAACTACAACTACACACTCTTATTTAGCAGAAGGCACTTACTCAGTTACTATGACAAAAGTATTACCTGGATCATGTAATGTAGATGTTATTAAGTATGCATTTGTAAAAAAACCAGCAGTTAAAATACGTGGAATTGATACTGTATGTGCTGGAACTCCAGTTAATTTATGGACAAACATAAGAAATGACTCTATTTTATTGAAAATACCTACCGCGTGTAATGATACAATAAAAAGATATGTAAAAACCCATATGGATAGTGTAATTTGGAGTAATGGTAGTAATGATTCGTTAATTACGGTAAACCCAAATGTAACAACTACATATTATTTATATGGTTATGCAATTGGTAGTCCATGTGTTGCAAAGGACTCATTTATTGTTCATGTAATTAAACCTACCGCTACATTTACTACAAATGCTGTATGTCAATCAACTGCCACTGCTTTTACAGATTTATCAACCTCCTCTTTTGGTGCAGTCACTTCTTGGAGTTGGGATTTTACAAATAATGGAACTATAGATAATGTAACTCAAAACCCCACATTTACCTACCCAAGTTCAGGTACCTTTACTGCCTCGTTAATTGTAACCGATAGAAAAGGTTGTAAAGATACTGTAACAAATTTAGTAAATATTTGGGGGCATACTATTCCAAACTTTACATCTAGTAAAACATGTAATGGAGCAATAACTTCGTTTACGAATACTACAGATATAACAACAAATGCAAACGTTGGTGGAACACCAACTTATAATTGGAATTTTGGTGATGCAACAGCTGCATCAGCTTTAACAAATCCAACACATACTTATATTCTTCCTGCAAATATTAATACAGTATATAACGCAACATTAACTGCAACTTCAAGTCATGGTTGTATTGATAATATAACTTATCCAGTAAATGTTTATGCAGTGCCAACAGCCTCTTTCACATCAGATTCAGTATGTTTAGGAAGTCAATCACATATGTTAGATGCTAGTAACGGAAATGGAAATCCATTAAGCGGATATGCGTGGGATTTTACAAGTGATGGAACCATTGATGCAGTTGGGGTTCCAAATCCAAATTACACATTCCCATTAGCTGGCTCTAATTTAGTAACATATACAGCCTCTACAAATCCTGCTCCAGGATTAGTTTGCTCAAATATTACCACTTCAATTAGTGTTTGGGTAAATCCATTGCCAACACCAAGTTTTGTATTTGTAAATAATTGTATTAATAACCAACCTAATTCTTTTGATGCAAATAGCTCCGTTATTTCAATTGGTACAAATACTGCATACGCTTGGGCTTATGGAGATGCAAGTTCAGGAATTGGGGCAACTTCTACACATACTTATGCAACTTCAGGAGTTTATAATGTAACATTAACTGTAACTTCAAATAAAGGGTGTACTGCTAAAATCACTCATTCAGTTGAAGTTTATGAAAAACCAATGTTAACTATTTTAAATTCTAATGCCTGTGATTTAAAAGCAATGACGTTTACAGCAAGTACTTTACCAGGTAGCGGAACAATAAATACTTGGAACTGGGATTTTAACAATAGTGTTTTTACGTTCGAAAAATTTGGTCAAACAACAAATTATATTTTCCCAGCTGCTGGTAATCAAACTGTTAATGTAGTAGCAATTACAGACCATGGATGTACCGAAACATTTACAAAAGTAGTTTATGTGGATTATGTTCCAGTTCCTTTATTTACAGTAAATACACCTAGTGGTTGTGCTACACATTGTGTAACTTTTACTGATAATACTGCACCTATTACTGCACCAGGTGTAAATGCAAATTGGACATGGGTATTTGGAGACGGCACATCATCAAGCGTTGCAACAAGTACCACTCAAACTCATTGCTATGGTAATTCAACTTCAGACCAAATTAAACAATACGAGGTAAAATTGGTTGTTACAACAAATAAAGGATGTACTGACTCCTTAATAAAACCAAATTATATAACAGTATTTCCAAAACCAATTGCATCATTCACGGTTACGCCTAATCCAGGTAACATTGTAACTCCTTTAGAGTATTTTACAAATCAAAGTATAGATTATAGTAAGTTTTGGTGGTATTTTGGAGATAGCCCTACTCCTGATTCGTTAAACACAAATCCAAATCATGTTTATAATAGTGAAACGGCAGAAACTTATCCTGTACAATTAATTGTTGCAAATCAATACGGATGTAGAGATACAGCATTGGTGGCCTTAGAATTATCTCCAGCATTTACTTTTTATATTCCTAATGCATTTACACCAGATAATGCTGATAATTTAAATGATTTATTTACTGGTTCTGGAATTGGAATTGCAAAATATGAAATGTGGATTTATGACAGATGGGGAACTAAAATCTATTACACCGATGATATTAGAAAAGGATGGAATGGTAAAGTACAAGGCAAGTCAAATGAAGTTCAACAAGATGTTTATGTTTGGAAAGTAAAACTAGTTGATGTTTTAGGTAAAAAACATGATTATGTTGGACATGTAACTGTTATAAAAGGTGAATAAATAATAAATATCAAAAGTTAAAATTCTCTTAATAACTTAAGTATTAAATTAGTTTGGTAATGAATATATTTGGTAAAATATATTCATTACCATGATTAAAAGAATTTTATTTATTGCCATTTTAGTTACTTCTTTTGGAACCATTAAAGGACAAAAACTAACCCAATTTACACCCGATTCGGTTAAATTTATTAAAGAACTTAACGATTATTTCTACGAATTTTCGGCAAATAAAAAGGATGCTGAAGAATACATGCTAAATTTTAGCAAATTTTGGAAATCTCCAGAATTTGGTTCAAATTACAGACAAGCGGTATATAAAACGAGTAATGCAATGTTACAGCGTAAATTAAAACCCTACCCCTATTTTATAAATTATTTAAATACAATAGTAAATTGTATTGATTCAAAACAAAGTCAAACTACATTTGAAAATTGGCAAGGTTGTATTGAAAAAATATTTGCATCTAAAAACTTAAAAAGTTTTGGTAATTATTTAGAAATGAGTGAAAACATTTTCTCTAGTAATACATTTTTTAAATCACCTACTTATTCTTTTAGAAGTGTACAACCTAATTATAAATTTGAATTTGATTCAATACCTAAAGTAATTTTACCAAACATTACATTAGTTGGTGCAAGCCCAAGAGGCGACTCTATTACTATTGAAAACATAAGTGGTATATTTTACCCAACTTGGGGTAAATTTATTGGGAAAGGTGGTAAATTAAATTGGGCAAGAACAGGTGTTGGAAATGATGTGTATGCTGATTTAAAAAAAGTTTCAATTGATTGTAAAACTGGAGGATACACTTCTGATTCAGCTATATTTACTGGCAAACAATATTTTGATAAACCACAACTTGGAAGAGTAAATGACAAAATTGTTTCTGAAAATGGGGAGCCTACTTACCCTCGTTTTGATTCATATAGTAAGCGTTTAGTTGTAAAAAATATTTATCCTGATGTTGATTACGATGGTGGTTT